>CAXBLS010000129.1:0-9682 GCA_963976585.1 uncultured Kordiimonadaceae bacterium | reverse complement strand
CTTATATTCAGGGGGGTATCATTTGAATTTCGTTCTCAAGACAAAGTTCATGAAAAATATTGGGATATCGCCTTCACAGGTGGCTCGATGCTAGCTACCTTATGTCAAGGTATTGCCCTAGGAGCTTTTGTTCAGGGGATCGATGTTGTCGACCGTGCATATGATGGTGGTTGGTGGGATTGGTTATCTCCATTCAGCTTGCTTACTGGGGTCGTACTCTTGATTGGCTATGCTTTGCTTGGCGCAACATGGCTTGTGATGAAAACTGAAGGCGCGCTGCGTGAAAAAGCTATTCGTTACAGCCGGATTACATTGTGTCTGACGGTCGGGTCTATAGGCTTGATAAGTTTGGCTACCCTGTCTTTGGATGCGCAGTTTATGCAACGTTGGACCTCTTGGCCGTATATGCTCTATTCATCACCCGTGCCGGTCGCAATTGCGGCGGCGAGCTACTTCTTATGGAGAAGTTTAAACCATAATAAGGATTATAAAGCGTTTCTAGCAGCCGTCGCGCTTTTCGTTCTATCATTCCTCGGGCTGGCGATAAATATGTATCCTTACATTGTTCCAATGGAATTAACGATCTGGCAGGCGGCGGCACCTGATAATAGCTTATCTTTTCTGCTTGTTGGGACTTTGTTCTTGCTTCCAATGATCCTTGGCTACACCGTTTATGCCTACTGGGTCTTCCGAGGTAAAGTGAAAGAAGGTGAAGGATATCATTGATGGTAAAGTCAAATAAACAAAATCTATTGCCCAAAAGACTTCTGTGGTTTTTCGGCATTTGGTTGGCAAGCGTACTCACCCTCACTCTAATAAGTATGGTTTTGAAGTTCATCTTAAATGGAGTGACTTGATTCTTGTGACCGTTATATTTCGATAAATATATGAATAGAAATGTTGGTAATGTTCCTTTCGGGTCTAAAGTAGCCGTTCCTTGTATTTTTCCATATTATCAGGCAGAACATCAAACACAGGGTATAGAAGCGCCTATTGGGTTATTTTTCACTCAATATAACCCCTTGTCTCTGCCTCAGATTAAAGTGCTCTTTGTTTTACATTGATAATAACCGCCAATAATTATTCTTAGCACTTTCTATTCTAGGTGACTAATTAACGAACCAGCTTTTCAACACCAGCGAAGGGGCTTAAACCCTTTCCAGGACTTAGCCAGAGTCGTACTTTTTCTTCTAGGTCACTGTTGCCCGTGAGTAATATGTCCTCTTCGTTATAGGCATTCGAAAATGTTTCAAGGCCCATCCATATTTTAGTCATTGTTCGAAGATCTGTTGATACAAATAAATCCACATCAAATCCGGGCTCGACAGAGCATAAGTCAATTTTGTCGTTCGTTGGGTCAATTATAAGCCACCAGTTCTTTGTTGGTTTTGGAAGATCACTATATATAAACTGAATTATACTGCGTCTATTTGGTTTGGGGTCGGGTATCATGTTTCGGCGCATATCCCACATAAGCAACGTAGGATCAAGGTTTTCCAGTGTAGGTTCTGTTTCCACCCATCTTGCTCCCCATATACCAAGCGATTCTACAATAGGGTACAGGTCCTTTCCAGCCTGCGTCAGGATATATTGCTCTACGTCCGGCTCGTTTTCAACTGGGGTACGGTACACTATTCCAGCTTCTTCCAGATCCTTGAGACGTTTGGAAAGAAGGGCTGGTGACATTCTGGGGACACCCCTTCTCAGCTCGTTAAATCGTGTTGAACCCATTAATAGTTCGCGAACAAGTACGGCCGTCCAGCGTGTACAAATTATTTCGGATGCCATCGCGACCGGGCAAAATTGTTTGTAACTTCCTTTTGTCATATCCACCCCTCCTGAATTGTTTTGTTTTTAGTTTATGTCGGGCGATGAAATTTTGATAGTTCATTTTCTGTACTGGGGTAGTTCAGTTCGTGAACTGGCACCAGTATGTGAATTCATGAGATACCGTTTTGACGAAAATTTTTAACAAACATTATGATAATTAATTAGAAAGGAATTAACTATGCCACTCGCAGATATTCATGTGATCGAAGGTGTTTTTACCAAATCTGAAAAACAAAATATGATTAAGAAAGTGACTGATACAATGGTCGAAATTGAAGGTGAGGCTTTAAGAGGCGTAACCTGGGTTCGCGTAAAAGAAATTGCCAGCGGCGAATGGGGGATTGGCGGCGAACCATTGTCCACTGAAAACGTTAAGGCATTGCAGGCACAAAGTGCTTAAAGTTAGCTAATTAATCAATTTTTTAAAATGGTGAGTGGCGGTTCAAGGAAAGGACCGTTGCCATCATTGTTATTATTAATCTGAACAAATTTCAAATAGTACTCTAATCCTGCTTTTGTTCATTATATGGTGCCGTTTAAATGTTTTTATAAATACCCGGCATGTTACCACTTTCGCATCTTATGACCTTTAAGAGCGTAGAAAAGCACGAATAAATAACACGGAACACCAATCCAATAGGCGGTTTGCATGTTGCCGAAGTCGCTGGCTATTTTACCAAATGCCAGAGGGATAATAGCACCTCCAGATATACTCATGATTAAGAGTGCGGAACCGAGGGCTGTATGCCGCCCAAGTCCATTGAGCGCAAGCGGCCAGATCGCGGGCCAAACAAGTGCGTTCGCAGTCCCCATGATTGCAACAAAGAAAATCGGGTCAGGCAAGGTTGGAACGCCGCTCCAACCCCAAATAAGATCACTGAATCCACTTGTACTTTCTGAACTTAATGCGACGCCGATAACACACAAGCAACCAGCAATAGCAGAGCCCATGAGTGCTTGTGTCTGGCTTACATATTTGGGAATGGTAAAAATGCCAATAAAATATCCAATCAACATAAAGACCATCGTATAAGAGGTTAAGGATGCAAAATTTGGTACATTTAGTTTTGCCCCATAAAGCCCTATGGTGTCACCTGCGATCACTTCGACGCCAATATAAGCAAACAGCGCAATCGCACCGAGAATAATCTGCGGGTAGTCTAATATGCTAGCGCGATCACCATCTTGATCGACGGGCGATGTACCTTCATTTATTGACGGTAGCTTGGAAAAATAAACAAGCCCAATAAGCAAAAGCAGTGCCCCAGCCATATAAATATACGGCAGGATAAGACGTTCAGATAACGAATTAATTTCTGCAGCGCTTAATTTGGATGAGGCAAGTTCTGATGTGTCCCCTAAATCTGATAAGATAAGTGCAGCAAACACGAGCGGAACAACCACGCCAGCAAATTTATTTATTACTCCCATAATCGAAATGCGCATCGCCGCACTTTCAATAGGACCAATGAACACAACATAGGGGTTTGATGCGGTTTGCAATATTGTGAGGCCCGTTCCAAGCACGAACAAGGCAACTAAAAACATCGTATAATGTGCAAGAAGCGCAGCAGGGATAAATAAAAGTGCACCGCCCGCCATAATCGCAAGTCCAATTGCCATACCATTTCGGTATCCGGTAATTTTGAGAAGGCCCGCCATCGGTAATGCCATTACGGTGTAGGAAATATAAAAAGAGAACGTCACAAACAAAGCTTGGAAGTCATTAAGATCACAGATTATTTTTAGAAATGGAATTAACGACCCATTAAGCCAGGTTACAAAGCCAAAAATAAAAAACAAAAGCCCGATTATTATCATCGCAACGAGCGAGCTTTCGCCTTCTTTCTTTATGCCTGAAACCATCGTCATACCCTTGGCCCTTTACTGGTTATTTTTCTGATAGACAATCTCACCGGAAATTATAGTCATTTCAACCTCGCCGGCATCACCAACTACACATAAATCAGCGTCCTTGGCCTCTTTTATGCTACCTCTTTTATCGTCAATCTCTAAAAACTTGGCCGGTGAAAGGCTAGCCATATGAACAGCATCGCGAAATTCTACGTCTGCCAGTGTCACCATATTTTTAACGGCTTTTTCCAGCGTTAAAGTACTACCGGCAAGCGATCCTGCTTTTGTCCTCGCAATGCCATTTGCGACATCAACCTGCAATTTACCGAGCGTATATAGCCCGTCCGCCATGCCGCCAGCGTTAATACAATCACTAATCAAAGTGATGTCATCAACCGCTTTAAGTTTGCAGATCATTTTTAGTATCGCCGGATGCAAATGTACGCCGTCTGCGATAACTTCGACGCTACAATTTTCGGTTAGAACCGCGCCGGTACAACCCGGTTCTCTGTGGTGGATGCCACGCATACCATTAAAAACATGTACACCACCACTCGCGCCTGCCTTTATAGCATCAACCGTTTCGCTGTAAGTTGCGTTGGTATGGCCGAGCATCACTTTGACCCCACGGTCCGTTATATGCTGGATAACTTCAGTGGCATTTTCTACCTCAGGAGCGAGTGCAATAACCCTGAGCTGCCCGTGCGCCGCATCAATCAAGGCATCCACCCGTTCCACGTTAAGGTCTAGAAAACATTCTTCATCGTGGGCGCCTTTATGGTCTTTAGTAAAGAATAAACCTTCACTGTATCCGCCAAGAACAGCAGCACCCGGCATCTTTGTCTTAGCGGCTTGCCCCAAAATATCCATCGCAGTAAGTGTTTCTAACCAGGAACTCGTCACGGTTGTTGCAAGAAAGCCGGTAACTCCATGCTTAGCGAGAGAATTTGAAATAGTATTTAATGAACTCATTTTCCCGTCCATTACATCACAGCCTTTGCGGCCATGAATATGAAGATCAATCAATCCAGGTACAATCGTTGACCCAGAAAATTCGAGTAACCCATAGTCATCTATTGTTCCGTCGACTATCTTGCTAATCCTGCCATTTTCAATGAGCAGTGTGGAATCTGTATAATTTTTATCTTCCCCCACAATGGTGGAAGCACTTATGCTATAAGGTTTATGCATTGTACCGTCCCTTCGCAAGAATTGCCGCGCCGCGCGCGCCGCTGGCGTCTCCAAAATTTGCACGAACTACCGGTGGTGCAGAGAATCCTTCAAACAAATGCTGGGTGATATGATATGGCAGTTCAGAAACAACATTATCAACAAGTGATATGCCACCACCTAAAACAATAACGTCCGGGTCATGATTGAGCACGATGTTCGAAAAGCACGAACCAAGGATATCCATGTAACATTCCATAGTTTTGCAGGCTAATGGATCTTCGTTCTGCCACATGCTAATTAATTCAATGCCGGAAACAGCAGGCCCACCAAAATGTTGATGCAGAAATTCTAGTCCAGGGCCAGATATATATCCCTCATAACAGCTAGGTAGACCGCAGCCGCATTTTCGCAGTGGTAGTTCATATTTGTCCTTCAAAAATGCAGGCAATTGAAGATGTCCAAATTCGCCTGCTATTTTCTGTCTGCTTTCCAGTAGAGCACCATTGATAACGAAGCTGCCCGCCGCTCCTGTTCCAATAATCGCACCGTAAACATTTGAAAAACCTTCACCGGCACCGCCATTCGCTTCTGAAAGAGCAAAACAGCGACAATCATTTTCGCAGACAACTTTTCGAGAGGTAATATCTTCAACGTCCTTTACGACATTTTGGCCATTTGCAACAGCAATATTTGCAGACAAAGAGAGCCCTTCTTGATTGCGTAGGCCAACCATACCCAATCCGACTTTTCCAATACATTCGAAACGTTTATCTGCCTGCATAATTAAGCCGTGAATTGCGCTTATGAAAGACCGATAGTTATCAGTGGGGGTACAAATCCGCCACCGATCCTTTTGCGAGAGGTCTTCATCAAACACAGCGATCTCAATTTTTGAGCCACCTATGTCAATGCCGTAAATCATTATTTTAACCCTTTAATGGATAAATTGTTACGCCCTGGACCACTCTATTCGCTTCGCCTGTTGGACTCGGGTTATCAGGAGTGACCCCAACCGCCAGCGATTTTTCGAACGCCAGCATTTGACAGAATATAATATAAGGAAATGAAAGCCATATATCTTCAATATCGGCTTCACCCAAATTTACAATGTCTGATAGTTCAATAATATGGTTAGTGATTTGATCACGCTTTAGTTCAGCGATCAAATCACGGTCGTATTTTTTGCAGTGCGGGTCTACGCTATTTAACAGCACAACGAGAGTGTCTTTATTAATGATCAATTTGGGACCATGGCGAAAACCAAGCGGACTATCAAAATAACAATCGACCTTACCAGCGGTCAGCTCCAACATCTTTAGGCAGGCTTCCCTGGCAATGCCCCGCAAGTTTCCGGCTCCAAGAAATACTATTCGCTCAAACCCATTTCTGCTTAATTCTTTGGCTTTGTTGATGTTTTTTACGCTGAGTACCTGCTTTGACATTGCTGTAGCTTTTTCCAGCATGGCGGGGTTCGGGGCAAAAATCCAAAGTGTTGAAAGCATCATTGCGGTAAAACTGACGGTCATCGCAAACCCTTGATCATGAGTTTCTTCTGGCATCAGAAGGAGAAAGCTATTCTTTGTTTTTTGATCATAGGAAGCCAACGCACCATCTTTGTTGCAGGTTATAATCAAATGATAACAGTCGCTGATCAACTGTTCGGCAAGTTCACAGGTAGCAACACTTTCCGGACTTCCGCCAGAACGCGAATAAGAGATTACCAAAGTTGGTGTGTCTTTTCTTAAATACAGTGCTGGTGATGCTACAATATTTGTCGTACTGATTGCTTCGACACTGCAAGGTAGCAAGTTCGCAAGGTTTGCGGCAACTGTCTCGCCGATAAATGAAGAGGTGCCAGCTCCTGCCAATATAACCCGTGCGTCAGAATTTGATATGATTGGTAAGAAAAACGCCTCAATATTCTTTCTGAGGTCTTCAGTTTTCTTCACAACATCAAGCCATATCTCTGACTCTAGAGATATCTCACGCGCAGTCCAATATCCGCTCTTCGCTTTTAATTCTTCTGCTGTGATTTCAAGGTATTTTTCAATCATTTGGAAGGGTTTCCTAATTAGTGCACGCCTTTGAATAACTCTGGAGCACAGTTTTTATTTTTGCTTTAATTAGTTCGCTAGGATTATTGTTAATTTTGCCAGATAAAATGAGCGGGTATTGTTCTGGCAAAAACTGACTTATCAACGGAAGGGGAATTTCGCGAGCTTGCAGGTTTTCTATCAGTTTATTGACTGCTGAAGTGACTTTAGTATTGGGCCAGTAATAGCGAATGCGGTCGCTATAGCTAAAGTGTCTAAAGAAATGTTGCTCAACTTCGGTTCCGGGATAAAAGCGCTGCCAACTTTTTGGCGCTGCCAACATTTCAGCTTCGCACACCTCACAAAGATTAGAACAGTTTTCCGTATCAAATAAGTGTTCTTCAACATAACTCAGCGCGTACAGTGCTTCTCGCATGGCGAACGTAAGTTGAGGCCCGACCTTCAGAATGGCAAAATGATCCCGTACGAGAGACTTATAGTTTTCTGGTGCCTGATAATCAGTTGAGTGTGCTTCAAAAACAATATTGTCAACTAAGGATATAAATGATTTTAGATGGAAGGATTTTTTTGGATCATATTGAACAATTGATGTATGACTAAATTCAACACCTGGTTGGACCACGAGGCCAATGACACGTTGCCATGCCTCACTTAATCCTTCTTCATAAAAAGCTTTTTTATGTTCCCTCAACGTCAACGCGGCATGCTCTGGATCGGTCACTTCGAGTTCTAATATTTCCTCGTTTGTTCCGCCGGGCGGTGGTACCTCTGTACCAATGATATAAAGAATGTCACTAGATCCAAAACAGACATGCGCTTCTTCCTCTGCGACCTTACACAGTCTTGCTGCGCGCGAAGCGACAATCTCGTCACTTAATGGTGTATCATCATCCGAACATCCCATGCTGCAATCAAGGTGTATCTTTTTGAAGCCTGCCGCGACATATTCCCGTATCAGATCGTCTGCCTTATCCATGGCGTCGGTGGATTTTTCCTCTTGCCAGCAAACAGGACCAAGATGGTCACCACCTAAGATAATATTGTTTGCCGGGTAATTTAATTTCTGGGCAATATCAGTCACAAATTTATTAAAATCACTTGCTCTCATACCCGTATAGCCACCAAACTGATTAACCTGATTTGCGGTGGCTTCAATCAGTAGCGGCGTGCCATCCTCTAAAGCCTGCTCAATAGCTGCCTCAATTACCAGAGGATGAGCAGAGCAGACAGAATATATGCCAATTGGAACACCGTTTCTATTTTGCTCAGCAATGTCTTTTAAATGGTTCAATTAATCCTCACTGTTTAATTCGCGATCATTATCTTAACGCCGTCCTGTTCAAGGGCTTGGGCGCAATGGTCGGTCAAATTGCTGTCGGTGACCAAAACATCAATATCTTGAGTATTTAGAATTTTGTAGACACTTGAACGATCAAATTTTGACGAATCCGTGGTTACGATTTTTTGATCCGCGATCTCGCACATTACCCGGTTTAAATTTGCTTCCTGCTCAAAATGGGTTGTAACGCCAACCTTCACATCAAACCCATCAACGCCAAGGATTACTTTATCAAAATGGTATCGCTTTAGATTTTCTTCGGCCACTTGGCCGTAAAATGATTGTGTCTTTTGCCTTAGTTTTCCACCTGTCATGTGAACATTGACGCCTTTAGCATCAACCAAATTTTGCGCAACACTTAAGCCATTGGTCATCACTGTCAAATCGCCAATGTCTTTAAGTAAGGCTGCGATTTCTGTTGTCGTCGATCCGGAATCAAGAATAATAGCGTCACCCTCTTGGATCAGTTGACGGACCAACAGAGCAATTTTTTGTTTTACCGCATTATGACTTCGTTTTCTTTCATCGAATGACAGTTCGCGACTAAGTCTATTGCCTAATACTGCTCCACCATGGGTGCGGACAAGTAGATTTTTATGATCGAGAAGCTCTAGATCAGACCGGATGGTAACAGTTGAGACACCAAACTTTTTCGCAAGAACTTCCACCTGCACGCTTTTTTCCCGCACAGCATAGTCTAAAATGCATTTTCGTCGTTCTATAGTATTCACGAATCCATATCTTTCATTTACTTTCATTTAAATATACATTATTTGTTTTTGCTTTCAAATTAATTTTTGTTTTGCTTTAGTTGCCTGAATTGGGTCGATATGAAACCTACTCTCAAACTAAGGTGACTTTTTATTGAAGAACAGCTCTTTTGGGAATTATCTATTCTATACCACTGTGGTAGAATTAAGTGTCTTCTTATAACGTGTTTAACTTCTAAATATTGTTTCTCAGATTTCATTTTGCGTATACTATTTAATCTAATACATTGTTTGAGCTCATTTTTGAGCTGCTGGTAAAAAGAGAGAATTAATTGATGCCCCTAAGCCATCTGGAACTTTTGGAAGCTGAAAGCATTCACATTATGAGGGAAGTGGTTGCGACGAGTACTAATCCTGTCATGCTCTATAGTGTTGGTAAGGATAGTGCTGTCATGCTGCATTTGGCCCTTAAGGCTTTTGCACCCGGTAAGTTGCCGTTTCCAATTCTCCATGTAGATACCACGTGGAAGTTTAAAGAGATGATTGCTTTTAGAGATGCGATGGTTGCTGATAATGAACTTGATTTGATCGTACATATTAATCCAGATGGTCTTGAGCGCGGGATCGGTCCTTTCACCCATGGCTCTGCCACTCATACTGATATAATGAAAACTGCTGGACTTAAACAAGCGCTCGATAAGTATGGATTTGATGCCGCTTTT
>CAXBLS010000128.1:0-9720 GCA_963976585.1 uncultured Kordiimonadaceae bacterium | reverse complement strand
ACAATTAGAGAGTTAACAAAAACCAATAGTTAATTGCGACATAGCCATAAAAAAACTAGAAACTGTTAATCAATTTAGTCTGATGAATAGAAAAGCTGATCAAGATCAAGGCTAACGTCGCCATCAACTGGCATTCCGTAGCGATGGGCGATTGTGCTGTTTAAGCACAAATGAACACCGCGGAGACATACCCGAATGAACGACCTTGTTATGTGATAAGCCCCCGATTCTTGCCCTCAATATGGCTGATGTAATTGAATTTTTCAAAATACACCTCAAATTTTTCTTCACTTCTATGCCCTTGCCAAAAATCTACTTCAGGATTCTGGCCTAAAAGAATGAGGCATATTATTTCCATAGATTGCTTATCCATATCAGGGCCTAAATACACCGATTTTAACGCCTGCGCATTATATGTGAATAGTGTTCCTACTTCACAATGAATACTACGCCACTCTTTTTCATACCACCAAGAATCTGATTTTGTGCAGAATAGTTTTAGTAATTGATCATAAAGTATTTGATCGTAATTATCATTCATCAACAATTTAGCTGCGTTAATTCGCGGCATTTCTTTGGTGTATGTCACTTTCTGAATTCCCCCGGGTTTACAGGAGACTCTATTTCTTGAGAGGATAGAGTAATGAATAAACAAGTCAGATATTCACCGGAAGTTCGGGAGCGTGCTGTCCGTCTGGTGTATGAAAATCAAGGGTGTGATATCAACAGAGCTGCCGGACACTTCATTTGATCATAATAGCTTTTCTTTCAGTATTTCATAGGGTGTTTTTCCTTTATGCGCACCGTGTGGTCTTGAGAGATTATAAAACCGTTCCCACTCAGCTAGTTTTTCTTCAAGGTCGACATCGTCTTTATAGGACAGGAGCTGGTAAAATTCCTCCTGGTCAGACCGATGTGATCTTTCTACTTTACCATTGAGTTGTGGCGATCTTGGTTTGATGTAAACATGCTGTATACCGAGATCTTCCACATGCCAATGGAACTTAGCCTGAAATTCATGACCGTTATCCGTTCTGATTTGCTGTATACGAAAGGGGTATTTCTGGATGATGTGATTTACAAAATCTAAGGCATTTGCCTGTGTATGGCGCTTATATACTTTAAGGGCCCTGACACGCGTTGCATCATCAATAGCCGTATATTGATAGCGCTTGATTTTCTGGCCATTCTTCCCTATAAAAATTAAGAATTTAACATCCATCTGGATGTGATGACCGGGAACCTGTTTATTATAGCGCTTCGTGTGGACCGTTCTTTTCCTTGCTTGTCGAGGAAGGCAGTTCAAGCCATTGCGCTTCAAAATTCTGTATATGGTTGCGTCTGATACTTTAATGTCATGATAGCGCGCCATATACCACATGATTCTGTGTGGACCCAAGTGATATTTACGCCTCAGATATAGGATTTTCTCTACCACGTCATCAGGCTTTCGATTGGGCTAGTGTTTTGGAACTGTTTTTTTGGGGAGGAGAGCATGCTCTCCTCCCTTCATAAAGGCTGCCCGCCACACGTAAAATGTAGATCGTGGTATGCCAAAATAGCGGCAAGTCTTGGCGACATTACCGCTATGCTCGGCGTGTTCAAGAATACGCACTTTGCGCTTTACTGCGCGCTCTTCATCTTTGTTCATAACAGACCTCCATGAAATTAATTATCTTTTACATGAAGTGTCCGTTAGGTCCCTACATATCTACAGATGCCGTTTTGTTTTGGGTAGTGGGCGCCCATTCCATTATTTTTACACCGCTATTTACACTGATGGTCAGATCAATATTGCGTTTGTTATTAATTGCGCGTTTAATACTATTTGGGAGTTACTCCTAATTCAGAACCACTGATGAACACAATGCGAAACGACATAGCCCCGGCAACAATGCCCATTCTTTCCCCTATTCCGGCCAAGCCAATTAAGTTCAAAGTATCGGTTGACAGACGTCATATTGTGTTCTTGCATACGCTAGCGCCATTTCAAAGGCGACCGATATTGCGGCGCAGGAAATGGCACCAACGCCATATCAGACTTCACGATCAGGTGGGCATGCACCCTCCCCCCCACGATTCATAGGTGAAAAAATCGGGAATTTCAAAATCATCTAGATCTTCTGGCATAAAAAGCGATAGTTTTACCTAATACTTAACCAAAACGAGGAGATTTAAATGCAGATCGGCATGATAGGTTTGGGGCGCATGGGCGCCAATATGGTGCAACGGCTAGTGCAGGGAAACCACAAGTGCGTGGTTTACGATGTCAATATTGATGCTGTTAAAAAACTCTCCTATCCGGGTGTGACGGGCACTATCTCACCAGAAGACCTGATTGTAAAGCTGACCAAGCCACGCACAATCTGGTTAATGATTCCTGCTGCACGAGTTGACCAGTTTCTAACAAAACTGACGCCTCTTCTCGAAGAAGGTGATATCGTCATCGATGGCGGCAATTCGCATTACCACGATGACATTAGACGCAGCAACGAATTGAAACAGCTTGGAATTCATTACCTGGATGTTGGAACCAGTGGCGGAATTACCGGCCTGCAAAATGGCTACTGCCTAATGATTGGCGGTGAAAAATCAATTGTGCAACAACTTACCCCGATCTTCACCACGTTATCTCCCGGCGTTGACGCGGCTCCGCCAACGCCAGACCGGCAACCGGGTGTCAGCACAGCTGAACAGGGCTATCTCCATTGCGGTCCCCATGGTGCCGGTCATTTTGTCAAAATGGTCCACAACGGAATTGAATATGGGGTGATGGCAGCGTACGCTGAAGGGCTTAATATTTTACATAATGCAAATATCGGTAAACGGACCCATGACATAGACGCCGAAACAACGCCACTGCGTAACCCGGAATATTACCAATATGACATGGATCTGACCGAGATCACGGAAGTCTGGCGCCGTGGCAGCGTGGTCCGTTCATGGTTGCTTGACCTCACGGCTTCAGCACTATTGTCTGATCCGGGGTTAGACAATTTCTCAGGCCGGGTGTCTGACTCGGGTGAAGGGCGATGGACACTTGAAGCAGCGATCGATCAAGCGGTACCGGCTCCAGTGTTAAGTGCGGCATTGTATGCACGCTTCAGCTCACGTGGCGATGCTGATTTTGCCAATAAAATACTGTCTGCTATGCGGCATGAGTTCGGTGGTCACATAGAAAAAAAGACCTAAGCGCAAGGAGAAAAATATGGCATCAGAACATTCCGACGCATTTGTTTTTTTTGGGGCTACTGGTGATCTGGCTTATAAAAAAATATTTCCCGCGTTACAGGCCATGATCCAGCGCAATCATCTGGATATGCCGATCATTGGCGTGGCGCGTTCTGGGACGCTGGACAAACTGCGTGAACGCGCACGCGACAGTTTAGAGCACAATGGTGGCATTGATGTGGATGCGTTCGCCAAACTGTCTACGCAACTACAATACGTAGACGGAGACTATCAGGACCTGGCAACGTTTGAACAGTTGAAGCAAGCCCTCAACGGTGCCAAGCGGCCGCTATACTACCTCGCTATTCCTGCCGGCATGTTCGAAACGGTTGTGCAGGGACTGGCGAAATCCGGTTGCACGGAAACAGCGCGTGTCATTGTCGAAAAACCATTTGGCCGCGATCTGGCGTCTGCACGAGAACTCAATCGCACCTTGCAATCAGTGTTTCCGGAAGAATCGATCTTTCGTATTGATCACTTTCTCGGAAAAGAGGCAATCATGAATATTCTTTACTTTCGTTTTGCCAATTCTTTTCTGGAACCGATCTGGAACCGTAACTATGTAGACAGCGTCCAGATAACCCTGTCTGAAGATTTTGGTATTAATGAACGCGGCACATTTTATGAAGCCACTGGATGTTTACGTGATGTGATTCAGAATCATCTGTTTCAGATCGTTGCGCTGCTTGCCATGGAACCCCCTTCTTATCGAGGCTATACCGCCGTGCATACCCAGAAAGTGGAAGTGTTCCGGGCCATGTGTTCATTGGAACTAGACAATATGGTGCGCGGCCAGTATATTGGTTATCGGGAAGAACCGGGTGTGGCAAAAGATTCCGATGTGGAAACGTTCTGTGCGTTGCGATTGTTCATTGATTCCTGGCGTTGGTCGGGTGTACCTTGGCACTTACGTTCTGGCAAATTTATGCGTGAAAGCGTTGCTGAAGTGTTGGTTCAATTAAAGCCACCACCTTCTAAATTGTTCGCCGATTCACAGCCGACTAATGGCAGCGCTAATTACCTGCGTTTCAGGCTTGCCCCTAATTCTGCTATTGCGCTTGCCGCACGTGTTAAACGTGAAGGAAAAGAGTTCGTTGGCGATCAACATGAGCTTTATCTGGGCGGTGAGCGAATCATAAAACGGGAAACCGAAACCCCTTACGAACGATTGCTAAGCGATGCCATGGTGGGTGAAGGCGCACTATTCGCGCACAAAGAAGCAGTTGAGGCGGCTTGGGCGGTTATTGACCCCGTTCTTCAATCGTATCACCCGGTTCATCTATACCAGCCTTACACCTGGGGACCAACGGAAGCTGATCGGCTGATCGAACCGCACGGCAAATGGCACAATCCCCGTCCCGGCCAGGTAGGCGCATGACTCTGCTGGTTTGGCATATCAATGGATTGATTCATTAGGATTATATTTCCAACTTGTACCGGCTTCTATGAAGTCAGCTAAAATTGAATAGGACCTATTATGAAAACCACACAACAACTACACAAACTGGGTCAGAGCCTCTGGCTCGACAATATTACGCGCGAACTGCTAACGAGCGGAACACTGGTCCGCTATATCACTGAACTATCAGTGACGGGGCTTACCTCCAATCCTACTATATTCGATCACGCCATCCAAAATAGTGATTTCTACGATGATGCGATCCGCCAAAAAACGCTTGAGGGCAAATCGGGCGATGCGTTGTTCTTTGAACTTGCGCTGGAAGATCTGATCCAGGCGGCTGATCTTTTCCGGCCGATCCACGATGCCACCGGCGGAATTGACGGCTGGGTGTCGCTGGAGGTGTCACCTCTGCTCGCTGACGACACTGCCGCCACCATAAAAGCAGCGATGCAATTGCATGCCAACGCGCAACGCCCCAATCTTTTCATCAAGATCCCGGGTACCCCCGCTGGCATTCCGGCGATCGAGGAATCGATCTTCGCGGGCGTGCCGATAAATGTCACGTTACTGTTTTCTCGCGAACATTATATCGCTGCAGCCGAAGCTTATATGCGCGGCATTGAACGGCGCATTGATGCCGGTCTTGATGTTAAGATAGCTTCAGTGGCATCGGTTTTTGTCAGCCGTTGGGATGTCGCGATCAAGGATAAGATTCCAGTCTCATTGCGCAACCATCTCGGCATTGCAATCGCCCAGCGTACCTACAAAGCCTACCGCGATTTGCTGGCATCAAGGCGTTGGCAGAAACTGGCCCTTTCCGGGGCCCAACCGCAACGCTTGCTGTGGGGCAGTACCGGCACGAAGGACCCTGCAGCCTCAGACACTCTTTACGTCGAAGCGCTCGCTGCGCCGGACACGGTCAATACTATGCCAGAAAAGACACTGCTCGCTTTCGCCAAGCACGGAAAAATGCGGAACGTATTGCCTTTTGATGAGGGTTCTGTCGAAACGGTGGAAGCGGAAATTGCGGAATTTACCAGTGAGGGCATCAACGTTGAGGCGCTTGCCGCTCAACTTCAGCGCGAGGGCGTCGAATCCTTCGCAAAATCCTGGAACGATCTGATTGCATGCATCGCGTCAAAAAGCAACGCGCTTACGCAAAAGCAGCCGGACGGAAAATAGCCATGACAATCACAGCGCAACTCGACCAGTTGTGTATCAATACCCTGCGCTTCCTGTCGGTGGATATGATACAGAAGGTCAACAGCGGGCATCCGGGCTTGCCACTCGGGGCTGCACCCATGGCCTATGGATGCGCTGGCTCAAGTACAATCCGCACAACCCGCATTGGCTCAACCGTGATCGTTTCGTACTCTCGGCCGGACACGGATCGGCGCTGCTCTACAGTCTGCTGCACCTGACCGGCTATGACCTTTCGCTGGATGACATTAAACAGTTCCGTCAATGGGGCAGCAAGACGCCGGGGCATCCCGAGCCCGGTCGCACGCCTGGAGTAGAAGCCACCACCGGGCCGTTAGGACAAGGTTTCGGCAATGCGGTCGGCATGGCGATCGCAGAGGCGCAACTCGCGGCACGCTACAACCGGCCCGGTCACGCGCTCATCGATCACCATACGTTTGCCATCGTCAGCGATGGCGACCTGATGGAGGGTGTTGCCTCCGAAGCTGCCTCGCTGGCTGGTCACCTCAAGCTCGGCAAGCTTACTTTCCTCTACGACGATAACTACGTCACCCTTTCCGCTGGTACCGATATCGCCTTCTCCGAGAATCGCGCACTGCGCTTCGAGGCCTATGGCTGGCACACCGTATCGGTAGAAGACGGCAACGACCTCACCACGATCGACGCCGCACTGGCTGCAGCACACGCAGAAACCGCACGGCCGTCGCTGATCCTGGTGCGCACCCATATCGGATACGGTTCTCCCGAGCAGGACAGTTTCAAAGTGCACGGCTCATCCCTTGGCGAAGATGACGTGCGCAAGACCAAGCAGGCGCTGGGTTGGCCGACCGAGCCAGACTTACTGATACCGGACGAGGCACTGACTCATTTCCGCAAGGCGGTAGAACCCGGCGCGCAGAACGAATCAGCATGGAACGAGTCGCTGAGCAACTACGCCAAGGCATTTCCAGATATGGCTGAGGAACTTCAGTACCGCTTGCACGACGAACTGCCGCCGGGTTGGGATGCGGACATCCCGGTATTTGATGTTGATTCTAAGGGCCTTGCAACCCGCGATGCATCCGGCAAGGTAATCAACGCCATTGCGCCGAAGCTGCACGCGCTGATCGGCGGATCGGCCGACCTCGACCCCTCGACGAAAACGGCCTTGAAAGGCCTGGGAGACTTCAATCCGCCGCCGACGAAAAACCTGGATGTACAAGGCTCAGATATCTCTGGCTGGAGCTATGCCGGACGCAACCTGCACTTCGGCGTGCGCGAACACGCGATGGCCGCCATCGTCAACGGTCTCGCTGCGCACGGCGGTTTTATTCCTTACGGCTCGACTTTTCTGATTTTCTCCGACTACATGCGCCCGTCGATCCGGTTGGCTGCACTGATGGGGCTGCACGTGGTACACGTGTTCACGCACGACAGCATCGCAGTCGGCGAGGACGGCCCCACCCATCAACCTGTTGAGCAACTGGCGAACCTGCGGGCGATCCCGAACCTCATCGTGATCCGTCCCGGCGATGCTAACGAAACCGCGGTCGCCTGGCGTGTCGCGTTGGAAATACGCGACCGGCCGGTGATGCTGGTATTGACCCGACAGGATCTGCCCACACTCGATCGCATCCGATACGCCGCTGCGGATGGATTGCGCCGTGGCGCCTATGTGTTGAGCGATGTGCCAAACGGCAAGCCCGAGCTGATTCTGCTCGCCAGCGGTTCCGAAGTCGGCCTGATCTTGGCGGCGGCAGAATGTTTGCAACATCAAGGCATCGCTGTGCGTTGCGTCTCAATGCCGAGTTGGGAGTTGTTCGAAGCTTTACCGCAAGCCGAACGCGATGCAGTGTTGCCGCCCTCGGTCGGCGCGCGACTCGCGGTTGAATTGGGTGTGTCACAAGGCTGGGGTCGTTACATCGGTGCACAGGGCGGCATGCTCGGTGTGGAGCACTTCGGTGCTTCCGCACCGGGTACGGTAGTTCTGCGCGAATACGGCTTTACCGTTGACAACGTCTGCGCGCGCAAAGGCTCTGCTGGCTTGACGTTGTTGAATAAATAGAACTTAGCGCAAAAAAGATAACCTGTCTGGCATAATGCCGAGGAATTTCACCTGCAGAGAAGCCATCGCCTTATAAACACAACGAAAGCCGCCGTCATAAGATCAAGAGATTTCGTTATAAAGAGACGAACTGGCATGAGTATAACAACGGCTTGCGGCGACGGGGTAATATCACGATTTGGTTTACGGAGACAGCAATCTCTGAGCGGCGTCCAGCCATGACGGGAGTCCGTGGTCGGCCTCAGGAGTATCCTAATCTCGCCATAGAAATATTTTATTTATTCGCCAAGTCTTTCATCTGCTGTTACGTCAAACCGAAGGTTTCATGAACTCGCTTGCCCGTATCACGAAAGCCGACATCACCATTCCTGACTTTAGGAGTATTCCCAAGCGCAGCATTGCCTTGCCAGACATATACTTGACCAAAGCGACAGAACCCCCGCTTGTGCGTCCTCTAGGTGCTTGAGTTAATATAGCAGAGAATTTCCCAAATTTTCCTCTTAGTCGTGCAGCAATCATTGAACTAATTACGTCACCGTTTTCAACGCAATTGCTGCTTCCGGCGTTAATGATTTGAACGTGAAGCTTTCTTCAATATAGAGCGACACGTCGGTGGCATCATGCTCCAGATAGCCGATGGAGAAGTCCTGGCCGATTGAAAACTCAAAATCACCGCCACGCTGAGACAGCACGACGCAACCTTGCACCAACGGTGATTTAACCAATATACCGTCTATTTCTTCACGAAGTTGTTCGAGCAACGGATAGCCCCCGGCTTGCGTAGCGCGCGTAATTCCCGAATAGGTTTGCATATCCAGCACAACGGAGAACGGGCCATCAATGCCCTGTTCCGTCAATGTATTAATCGCGGTCGCTACTTGCCCAGGGAAATTCTCATATATTTCATCAACGCTCAAGGCCGAGTGCGGCGACCCTGTCACAATGCCCTGAATGTTGGCAGCTTTCAATCCGTAGAATACCGCCTCGTCTTCATACCGAGCGATTTGCTTTGCTGCGTTGGTCACACAACTCAAGTCCGCATCCTTAGCACCTCGGGCGATCGCAGCCAATTCTTTACGTGGTAACTTGAATGGTACACGAACCTCTACCAGTGGCTGTACCCGACGCAAACCTACCGTCATACCTCCCTTACTTGTCAACTTGATTTCATCGACCCTGCCCAGATCAATCGACGAGGTAATCCAGCCGTGCGGGCCGGTCACATCCACAAGCTTGCGCCCGGCCAGCAACACTTTTAGCGTTTGCGTCGCTTCGCTGTCAATCTCGCTCCAGGCGGCGGCAGTGATCGGTGCGATTTCTCGATTAAGATGGTTCATAACGTTTCTCCATTTTTTAGGCTGCCGATGGCCAAACTACCCGTGTCCGGTTCATCGATTGCTACACTCTCTTTCTCGCGAATATCACCCTCGGTGAACAAATAAGTTTGTAGATTTCGATCGAATACTGGATTGTGGCGCCGCAGCCACTCAATTAACATTGCCGCATGTTCCCATTCTTCGTCACGATTATGTTGAAGGATGGCGACCAATTGATTTTCAGACGTAGCATCAATGCGTTGCTGGTACCAATCTACTGCTTCCAACTCTTCCATTAGTGATGTGATGGCCCGATGTAAGTCTTTTCCTTCGGCACTGAGCAATTCCTCTTTTTCGTGGTAGTCTTCACTGCTCATAAATGATCCTCGCTCAAAATAGTGTGCTACTGTAACAAACGTATGTCGCTAATGAACAATACAAGGTATTGAATGATTCATTTGCGACTATGTTTATTGTAGCAGTTCAATCTTGAATGCTAAACCGCATCGCACTATTCTGGTTCGGCA
>CAXBLS010000127.1:0-9950 GCA_963976585.1 uncultured Kordiimonadaceae bacterium | reverse complement strand
TCATTCTTTCATCAGCTATGATTAGCGGAATATCATCTTCCAAATTCAGAATAACTTTGAGGTTCTTGTTGTTTGCCTGATTTTTTAGAATACGCATTGACGCTTCGCAAATTTCGAATATATCGACCTCATCCTCGTAAAAGCGCATTTTACCCGCTTCTATCTTAGACAAATCAAGAATATCGTTGATGATACTCAGCAGATGTCTACCGCTATCACGAATATCAATAGCATACTCGCGAGTTCGCTTCCGACTGTAATCAGAAATATCATCATCAGCCAACAATTCAGAAAATCCAATAATTGCATTGAGCGGCGTTCTGAGTTCATGGCTCATATTGGCAAGAAAATCTGATTTTGCAATATTGGCAACTTTGGCTTCACTAATCGCATCTTCAAGATCGTGCTTAATACGTTTTCTATCTTCGTTATAATCAATTACTTTTTGCAGAGCATTTGCCAGAACCTGAAACTCGTCACTGGAATCTACCGGCATATCGTCAATAGCTTTTCCCTCGACAATATTTTTCATGGCTGTAGAGAAATGTTCGATGCGTTTGAAAAGATGTGCTTTCAAAAAGTAGGTGCCCATGATCCAAACGATGAGGATACTAATAATGGCAACTACGATCGTGATATATTTAAGATCTTCCGATTTCGCTAGAATACCGTTATTGCCTGCGAATACCGAAACAGCAAGATAATTACCGGCTGCATCGTAAGGAATTTCAATAGAGATGGGATCTATTTCATCTTTTGATACGGTAGTTCTTAACGCATCGCTTTCAGCAGTAATGTATTTCTCTTTATAAAATAATTCGCCGTTACTACCTCTTATTTCGATATCTGCTTGTAGAAGCTGCGCAACGCCGACCAAGCTATCCCAGAAGGATGTAACCACAATTAACTTACTTTTGAAGTCGGTTTCAGCGATAGGATATACCAGTAGATATTTTGGTTCGCCACTGCCATCTGCGCGGAAATAGCCATTGGCCATTTTTTTCAAATTGCCGTCAAGAGATTGCTGCTCCAATAGAATTTCATCAATGACTTTCGGATCGAACCCCAGTTTTCCTGCCTGACCTAAGTTTATTCCATTCTCGTCATAAATCATGAAGCCAATACTGTTGACAATGTTATTATTGATAAATGCCTGAGTGGAGAAACTTTCAAAATAAGTATTAATGGCTTGGGTATTTTTTGACAAAACACTGCTAATAAATTGTTGTTCTTCGATGATCATATCTGAGACAAAGACAGTACCTTCGCGTTGTTTACTTACGACGGTGTTCACAACCAAATTGCGAATTAGTTCCTGCTTATTGCTTCGGTCCTTCTCAATAACAAAATCAGAATAGTTGTTAATGCTATAAATATGGACAGCAAGCGGCACTATTGCGACAAACAATAATACGCAAAATAACAATGCCTTCAGGTTGATATTCCTGATGTTTAAACGATCCTTAAAAATGCCCATCACTCCCTACTCACAAAGAATTCAAACTAATTCTTTTTCAATATCCACATCATTCAATGTTAGAATATTAACTCTAAAAGGATAAAAAATGATTAATTCTTGAACGGCGAGAATAGTTAACAAAAACAACTTCGCATTATATTGATGAAATTAAATATCACTTTAAGATATACTGACTAAGTAATTGATATAATTAACTTGTTACACTCAAAGAATTTCCAGTCGAGCTTGTGTATTCACCAAGATCATTACCACTTGCATAGGCTTTATTAACTGATACTACAGGTGTATCACCAAAATCGTTTACGTCGAAAGTGGCGCTTTTTTGATCCTGCTCATCACCTTCCGCACGTTTTTTTTCCAAAAGCTCGCCGCGTGCCTGATTTCGAGCCGCAACTGCAGCAGCTGCGACCTTTCTATCCTGTGCCGATGGCTTTGCAGGTGCGAGTGCGGCAGCAATAACCACATCAAGCTTTGCAAGGGTTGCCTCTGGATCATCCTTGATTGTCGCGACATCAATGGAAACTTCACCACCCACAGCATATCGATTGCCATCTGGTCCAACTGCATATGAAAATGAAGCACTTCCTGCATATTGGCCGCCAGCATTCTTATGCGCGGCTTCATGTGCTTTCACTTCCCGGTCAACCTTTTGCAGTCGCTTAACTTCTGCTTGCTGCTGATCATTGAGTTCAAAGTCATTTTTTTGCGCAGACACGTCTTTTGCACCGGAAGTATGAGGATCTGCCTCAGCTTTCGGTAGCGATAGCGGTGGTAACAGTGTCGAAATATTCGATATCATGAGAATCAGGTTACAATATTTTCGTTAACTAAGCATTAACCAATCAATAAACTTTTATGATTTTACCGCCGGTTACGATCATTGTTATCATTTGATCGTCGGGAGCGATCATCGCTAGTGTTTCTATCGCGGTAATTCTTTTTTGGCGGGTTTTTAAAGCGTTCCAGTATGGCTTTTCTTTCTTCAAAGTTTAATCCACTGACAATTTTAATCACCACTTCCTGTGTTGGATTGACCATATTATGATAAATCTCGTGATAATCTTGCATGGCTTTTCGTAGTTTGTCAGCATCAAGTTGTTCTTCAGCAATAATGTTCATAATTGTTGCACGTTGCGCCATAATATTTCTATAAATCGGGATTAAATCCTCTCGTTTACTGCGCATGGTGACATAAAAATCATGTTTGCCCTTACGTGGGAACGGTTCAACAAGCTTGGAAATCGAATTGTCAAAAGAGAGCCTTGTCATTCGTATCTCTTTCGCAGTGTGCTGCGCATAAAAATAACCTATCACAAAAAAATTCACCCCCAGTGACAGAAGCATTACAATGCTTATCCAATTCATTTTGAGCGAAAAATTCTTCATTGTGCTTGTTCCTCAACAAATATAAACTCTTCTACATCCAGTAATGTTTCCACATTTTCATCGAGAACTATGCCTGCATCTGCCATAAATATCACCTCTTGCTCAATCACTGCGATCTCATCTTCTGCAAGTGCCGAACTACCGGCACCACCGAGATAAATTCCCATTATGCATGCTGCAGTGAGACCAGAAAGGCGCGGCACAAGAAATAAAAACCAATCTTTCATATTCCACGAAAAGCTCGTCTCCTTCTCTATTTCATGGGGAACCCTCATGATGCTGTCGATCAGTGCGCGACTTGGTTCGGGACTATGTGCTTTACCAAAGTCATTCAAATATTCATTTAGTTTTTCTTCGTTCATTATCCGATCTCCTTTAAGAGATTATCTTTATCTTCCCTTAGTATGTCTGCCAGATTACGACGCCCTCTTACTAGGTAAGATTCGAGCGCATTAAGGCTGACTTCCATAACTTCCGCCGCTTCGCGGTTCGAAAGTCCTTGAAAATAACACAGCAATATTGCTTTACATTGGCGCTGTGGTAATTCATCAAGTGCTTTCTTAACTTGTCGCGACCTTTGATCCACTGCGATCACATTATCTGCACTTGCTTCATCTGATTCTATGGTCTCCAATATTTCCACATTTGCCTGTGGTTTTCTTTTTCGACCAACGTCATAGCATAAATTCGTTACCACGCGATAAAACCAGGTCGTAAACTTTGTTTTTCGAGCCGGGTCCCAACGACTGGCATGTTTCCATACCCTGATGAACGCTTCCTGCATCACTTCTTCGGCTTCAGCTACATTCCCCAAAAGTTTTGTGGCATAGCCCAAATTCAGGGACAAGTGACGGTCAACCAACATGCCATAAGCCGTTTGATCACCTTCACCGATACGCAGCATCAAATCTTCGTCGGTTATAGCATCTGTCCCCATATAAACATCACCATTTCATTACCGTTCATTACATTATACGTGAACTATCCAAAAACCCTGCACAATTGAATTTTTGAAGTTCAAGCACCGTCTACCAATCAACACCGTTTCGTCTCGAATGGCTTTCTAGAACATCTATATCTCTAATGCTCTTCAGCGTCTAAAGACGTCAGCAAAAAGTAAAGGCGGTAAGAAAAAATGTCCTTGCCGCCCTCATTTTTGTTTTATAATTGTCAACAAACGACATCTCTTATTCAACAGTCCAGGTTCGCCCCGCTCTGATCAAAGAATTAAAATCAACTTTTTTATTGGCTTTCGCCTCTTCGACCTGACGGTGAACCGCATCATCATAACTTTCCTTAGGATCACAGAATATTACACCGCAAACCACCGGAAATTCAGGCGCCGTAAGCTCAACAAGCATTTGTGCCATCAATTTGTTGGTTTCGTCATGGACAAGGATATCATCCTCACTCACACCATTCTCACCAATCACGGCCGTTTCAAGGGCAAACTTGTCTTGATTAAATATAAGGCCCATATTCTTTTCTTTGCCGTAAATCATAGGCTCACCATGCTCAACATGCACTTGAGTATTGGCGGCTTCTTTTTTCAATGTAAAATGCTCAAATGTTTTGTCGTTAAACACGATACAATTTTGAAATATTTCCACAAAAGACGCACCGCGATGATCCTTGGCCCGTGCCAAAGTTCCCGGCAGTGCCTTAAGCGCAGTATCGATACCCCGTGCAACAAATCGTGCACCTGCACCAAGTGCGAAAGAGCAAGGATTAAGAGGCAAATCAACAGAACCGAGTGGTGTTGACGGTGATTTTGTACCTTGCTTGGATGTTGGTGAATATTGGCCTTTTGTCAGGCCATAAATTTCATTATTAAAGAGCATAATCTGCATATTCACGTTACGACGCAGTACATGAAGCATATGGTTGCCACCGATGCTGAGCCCATCCCCGTCCCCGGTGACCAACCAAACATCAAGGTCAGGGTTAGCAAGTTTGACACCTGTCGCTACCGCCGGTGCGCGGCCATGGATTGTATGAAAACCATATGTCTCTACATAGTATGGAAAACGTGAAGAACAGCCGATACCAGAAATAAATACCGTATTTTCTGGTGTGGCGCCAATATTGGCAAGCGTCATCTGCACAGCTTTCAAAATCGCATAGTCACCGCATCCCGGACACCAACGCACTTCCTGATCTGTTTCAAAATCTTTAAAGGTCAGTTTTTTAATATCTGTTTGTTCGTTCATGATATCTCTCCCGCCTGTTCGCGGATACACTCTAATATCTCGGTAATTTTAAAAGGTTGACCGGACACTTTGGTAAGTGAATGACCATCAAGTAAATATTCAGCGCGCAGCAGATTATTCATTTGCCCCTTGTTCATTTCGGCAACAATGACTTTATCGAAACTGTTTAAAACCTCTTCCAGATTGCGTGGCAAAGGCCAGATGTTTACAATATGAACATGGGATACATCAATGTCTTCTGCTCTTGCCCGATTAACGGCCTGATGAATAGCACCTCTGGTTGATCCCCAGCCAACAACAGCCAGTTTTCCGCCCGGTGCCCCGGGGGAGACTTCCTGCTCCGGAATATCTTTGGCAATACCCGCTATTTTGGCGGCGCGCACGTCGGTCATTTTTTGGTGATTGGCCGCATCATAGGAAATATGGCCCGTATCATAATCTTTTTCGATACCACCAATACGGTGCAGCAGACCCGGTGTACCCGGTTTTGCCCAGACCCGTGCTAATGTTTCAGGATCACGTTTAAAGGGATGGAACCCCTCCGGATCAGTGCAATATTTGACGGGAAATTTTTCGAGCGCATTAATATCTGGAATGCGCCATGGTTCAGATGCATTGCCGATATAACCGTCAGAAAGCACCATTACCGGTGTCATATATTTGGTAGCAAGGCGAACTGCTTCAATACCAACATCAAAACAGTCATGTGGATTTGACGCCGCAAGCACAACGATCGGCGCATCGCCGTTTCGTCCCCATACCGCCTGATAAAGATCCGATTGTTCTGTCTTTGTTGGAAGCCCCGTCGACGGGCCAGCCCGCTGCACATCAACTATCACCAGCGGTAATTCAGTGCTGATTGCAAGGCCAATGGCCTCTGTCTTAAGCGCAATACCTGGACCAGAACTTGAAGTTACACCTAACTGTCCGGCGAACGAGGCACCAATGGCACCGCACACAGCAGCTATTTCATCTTCTGCCTGAAAAGTAACCACGCCATATTCCTTAAGGCCGCTAAGCGTGTGAAGCAGCGCGGATGCAGGCGTGATCGGATAAGTTCCCAGCATAAGCGGAACATCGCCAAGCTGAGACCCTGCGACAAGGCCCCAGGCAAGTGCCTGATTACCGTTAACAGTTCTATATTCACCGGCCTCTTCAGTAGTGTGGCGACCAACGTGATAACGGCGAAGATTTGCAGATGCTTCTGCAGTTTCACCAAAAGCGTGACCAGCGTTCACGGCCGCTATATTGGCATTTGCCACATCAGGAAGCTTTTTAAACTTCTGCTCTAACCAGTCGGTTATCGGCTTTCTCGGCCGTCCAAACATCCAAAGGATTAGTCCAAGCGTCCACATATTTTTGGAGCGGATCGCGTCCTTATTACCGAGACCAAATTCTTTTACAGATTCGAGGGTCATTTTAGTGATATCAAGCTTCTTGACTTGATAATCGCTTAAACTATCATCTTCGAGCGGATTTTCTGTGTAACCTGCCTTGTGGAGGTTCCTTATGCTGAAAGCTCCCTCATCAACGACGATCAAGCCGCCTTTACGAAGTCCGTCAAGCGATACTTTAAGTGCCGCCGGGTTCATAGCGACCAGTACATCTGGTTCATCACCCGCAGTTGAAACTTCGACAGAACCAAAATTAATCTGAAACGCCGATACACCAAAAGTGGTACCTACCGGGGCTCTAATTTCTGCTGGAAAGTCGGGAAAGGTTGCTAAATCACTGCCTTCGAGGGCGGTTACTACGGAAAATTGAGTCCCCGTCAGCTGCATTCCATCGCCGGAATCACCGGCAAAACGTACACATACTGAATCGAGTTCTTCAAAATCCTGTGCGTTTGTTTGCACATTCATTTTACGGTCCTTACGCTTATTAACACTGCATTATATCGCCTTATATATAGAGTTACTATTTAATATGTAATTTTTTTATATACAAATGATATATTTTCCATTTAATGGAAAAACGCATCATTTTTGCGACTTAAAACTAATATTTCAAATACACCCCTGAGCATCGGCACGCATTAATGACCACAGTCGCAAATCACACTACAATATCCAAGCACATGTGGCAAATTGCGGTACCGTCAATCCTTGCCAATCTTTCGACCCCTCTGCTTGGTCTTTCCGATAGCTTTATCATGGGACACCTTCCCCACGAACGTTATCTGGCCGCAGTGGCATTGGGATCGATGTTTTTCTCTATTCTCTATAACGGGGTTAATTTTCTACGCATGGGTACGACGGGGCTCGCAGCGCAGGCCCACGGCCGAGCAGATGAACTTTCGCTAGGTAAATTACTCATACGTGGCTGCATCAGCGCCGCCGCGATCGGCATTTTGTTTGTAATCCTGCAAAGTTTTCTCGTAAATCTTTTCTTTATGTTCATGGAAACGGAAGCGCGGGTCACCGACCTCACCGCGCAGTATTTTACCATCCGTATTTGGGGAGCACCGTTTGCGCTGATGAATTATGTGGCGTCCGGTTGGCTACTCGGTATGGGCCGTGCCAAAGAAGTTCTTTATATCCATCTCTATATGAATATTAGTAACATTCTTCTCAACTTCCTCTTCGTATACGGCTATGACATGACGGCAGACGGCGTGGCACTCGGAACCGTCCTTTCCGAAACCACTGCCTTTTTCCTTAGTCTCTATTACGTACGACGGCACAGCAGGCGCGAATTTCATATCTCTATTTTTGGCGGGGATGTTCTTGAAAATATCCTTGACCTTTCTGCCTTTAAAACCTTGTTTAGCCTCAACCGTGATATTTTCATCCGCACCATGTGCTTGACGCTTACTCTTGCCAGCTTTATCCTGCTCGGCACCCGCTTTGGTACAGAAATACTTGCTGCAAACGCGGTATTGATGAACCTGCAAAACTTGACCGCATACGGTCTTGATGGCTTCGCACAGGCTGCCGAGGTTCTTGTCGGTAAGGAAATCGGACGAAAGTCAAAAGAAAATCTGCGCGCAGCGGTAATTATCTCGAGCAAGTGGGCGATCTTCACCGCAGCCACCTTTACCGGTATTTACTTTATATTCGGTGACATGGTCATTCATATGCTCACCAACATTGAATCCATTCGCGAAATTGCGTCCGATTATATGGTCTGGGTGATTATTCTGCCGCTGCTTTCCATTTGGAGTTTCCAACTTGATGGCATTTTTATCGGTGCCACCGCAGGCGCATCCATGCGAAACGGCATGATCATTTCGACGATTTGTTATGTGCTGGCAATATTTATTTTGCTCCCTCTTTGGGGTAATCACGGTCTTTGGGCCGCCTACAGCATCTTCATCGTCATGCGCGCGCTTACTCTTTTTTACAAATATCCTGAAATTGAAAAACGGGCGAGTTAGTTTCCAATTTTCACAAAGCCCACACCATCACGCACAGTAATTTCCGTACCATAAGCCCCAGATCTCTCAACCAGATCACTAAGAATTTTATCCGCAAGATCACCTGTTGCAAGCAGCGGCCTTCCCCGCACCTGCTCCGGAAGGCCGTAACCCAGCGTTATCGGATGAAAGGCTATTTCGCTCACATCCTGGCCGTTAAACGTTGGAATGGCGATCACCGCTTCCCATATTTCATCAATTGCCGGAAATCCGCTGCTACCGCCTTTATATCGCTTATCATTAAAATCAGCCACGTGGGCATTGTCATCCAAATCGTAGCGACCATAATTATCGGCGGGAAGCCTGAGCAAGGTTTCGTTCTGGAACATAAAATCACCAAGCGAGTACATAATCGGCTTGCCCTCATAAATCTCAATACCCCGAAGCACATGGGGCCCGTGTCCGACAAAAACGTCCGCACCAGCATCTATTGTCGCTCTCGCAAATTCACCAATAAAATCTGCTGGTATTTCGCGCGGTCCTTTTTGCTCGTGCGAATGGCTGGTGACAATCACATAATCTGCCAGCTGCTTTGCGTTTCGGATCACCGCAGTGATTTCTTCCAGATCCTTTTTATTGGGCTCAGTTCGAACGCCTGCGACCTCACCCTTTTCAAACCAGTTACCATAAAGATTAAAGGCGTCAGGCCGATCTTCTGACGTGCCGCGGGGCTCTCCGTCCTGTGTGATAAACAGGCCAAGACTTTCACCGGTTTGACGAAGTGCCTGCCACTCATCCTCAGGCAACATATACGTCCTCGAATATCTAAGCGGATTTAAGCCGGGTCTTGGCGGCGCGTTATCACGCGATCTTCCTGCCGCCATATGGCTGGCAAAAGTGGACGCTACCGAAACAAGCGCAACCCGCGCCTTTCCGGTCTCAAGGAACTTGGCTTCCCTCGCTTCCGCGAGGCTCATACCAACGCCGGCATCTATAAGCCCAGCTTCTTTTACATATTTGGTCGTCAGTTCCATACCAAGCACGCCGTAATCGCCCGTATGGTTATTGGCACGGCTGACCATATCAAAACCCGCCCAGGCAATCTCCTTGGCAAGTTTAGGATCGCCGCGCATATACGTACCGCCACTTACCGCCATCGGGTAAGGCTCATAGTCATGAAATAACATCTCCAGATTGGTAAAGGCCATGTCCGCACCGCGAATAAGTTCAATCATCTCAAGAAATTCAGGTTCAGAATAAGGAGATAGCGGCCGGGTAATAATACTATCCCCGGTCAGCGCCATGGTAAAATCACCGGTCGCCTGCATGTGCTGAGCATTAGCTGTACTCATCAGCAAAGCCGACATCAAGACTATTATTCGCATGGAACATCTCCTTTTTAAAGCATCTCATCACAGTTTAGAACGCAATCCTCTGCAAATCAATCACCTTGAAATCATCAAAAATTCACCCTATAATTCCCTCACAACTTTAATGGGGGATAAAATGCTCAAAAAAT
>CAXBLS010000126.1:0-9979 GCA_963976585.1 uncultured Kordiimonadaceae bacterium | reverse complement strand
GGCGTTAAATCATTTTATACACCGAGATCTCACCCGGACGGATACAGCATTAACGTAAACTGCCTTGATTTATCGACATTTAAATCGATCAAATATGGCAAGTTTGATGGTGCAAACTGGGAAAAAAATGTTAATAGTTTAAGAGAAAACTTATCCTAAATCGATCTCAGCATTGTGTGTCCTATTAGCTTATTCTTATAAATTCGTAAATATTTGTACATTTCGCACTGGCACTCGTCGTCGTTTGTGGTTAAGCTACCAATAAGTTATTTACTCTGAAGCCTCCCTTTCTAAATCGATAAACGACATGAGGGGTAGGCCGTGGAAATTATTCCGCCGGGTTACGATGGAAACATTTTAGCCTCCCGTATTTGGAAAAGAGAACAAAAAATGCTCGCTGATAAACATAACAGAACCTTCCCCTATTTGAGACTTTCCATCACTGAAGTGTGCAATTTCAGTTGTCAATACTGTCTGCCAGATGGTTACCAGAAAACTGGCAATGAACATTTTCTCCGTCAGGATGAAATTAAAAGACTTGTCGATGCATTTATTGAGCTTGGTGTCTGGAAAATAAGACTAACAGGCGGCGAGCCCACCATCCGTAAAGATTTTACCGAGATCGCCAAAATGATCGGCGAACGGTCGGAAATAGACACCCTCGCCTTTACCACGAACGGCTATAAACTAAAGGAACGCGCGCAAGAATGGTATGACGCAGGACTAAATGCCATCAATATCAGCATTGATAGTCTAAATGCCAAAAAATTCCACGATATTACTGGCCACAATAGGATGCAGGAAATCCGCGACGGCATTGATAAGGCGCTGGAAGTGGGATTTGAAAAGGTGAAAATAAATGTCGTACTTCTTAAGGGTATCAACGATAATGAATTGGATCAATATCTGGAGTATGTGAAGGATACCCCCGTAAGTGTTCGCTATATTGAACTGATGCAAACGGGTGATAATCTGACCTATTTTAATAAGTACCACCAGTCTGCCGATCATGTGAAAGACCAACTTATTGATCGTGGTTGGGTTGAAAATTTGAGAAATCCTGGCGACGGACCAGCTGTAAACTTCACCCATCCCGACTTTGCCGGATCCATTGGTCTTATTGCTCCCTATTCAAAAGATTTTTGCACGGGATGCAACCGTCTTCGCATCACTTCAAGCGGTGATCTTCGGCTTTGCTTGTTTGGAAATGTCGGTATTCCGCTGCGTCAAATGCTGCAAGGTGATGACCAGAAAGAGGAGCTTAAAGCGGCTATTGGCAAACAGCTTAACTATAAAGCTTCCTCGCATTTTCTTGCAACAGGTGATACTGGCATAATGACAAACCTCTCTTCCACAGGAGGATAGGTTGAAAGTAAAGCTGGAACCTCAGAAAACCAGTCTGCGCCTGAACAAAGAAGAATTCCAAACCCTGCGCCAAAAGAACCAATTGCAGGAAGAATTGCTCTTCCCTGGCGGCAAACGATTGAACATCACTGTTCTACTGGAATCGATCCAATTTTTTAGTTTTGAGGGTGATGAAATGCGATTTGGCTTGCCGAATCATATAATTCAGATTTACAAGCCAAGCAAAGTTGGGTTATCTCTTAAATTTCAGCGTGGTAAAGATGAATTCCACACGGTCATTTTTGAGGTTGATATTAAAAAACCGCCTTTGGGTGTCCCCGCTCAATAAAAATTTACAAAAAATTTCTTTTCATTTGCTGTCAAATCGCTATTTTACTGAACTTATACGGATAAGAAACTTTGTTTCTGGGCGAAAAACAAAAATCCGTGATAAAACCATAGAAAATTTGCAAAACACAAATTCATGTTATATGATAATATAACATTTATATTTGGAATTTTATTACTGGCTATTTTATTGTTCTTTACGTTCTGGAAAATATTGAAATAGCAAAATTATTTAGAGCATCTTATTTAAGGGAACAGAATGACTAAGACTGAGAATACAAACGCCACTGGCTCAACAGAAACAGGCATGACAAAGAGATCCTTTTTGCAATCTGTCGGCATGATCGGCGGCACAGCCGCGGTGATGACCGCCATGCAGGGTTGGAATATAGGCTTTGCCTCTGAAATGGACCGCCCACCAAAAATGTCAACCGACGGTAACGGCAAAAAAATTATTATTCTTGGTGCTGGTCTTTCCGGTATGGTGCTGGCCTTTGAAATGGCTAAAAAGGGATACAAGACACAAATTATTGAAGCGCTTGATTATGCTGGTGGTCGCTGTGTCTCTGCCCGTAAGGGTTCTGTTATCGAAGAAATTGGTAGTGATAAGCAGGTATGTAATTTTCAGGAAGGCAACTATGTAAACTACGGTCCGTGGCGTATTCCAGCGGAACATAGATCAACAATATATTACTGCCGCACTCTGGGCGTTCCCCTTGAAGTGATGGTTAACAAATCCAACAAAGCTTACTATTACTATCAGGAAAAAGAAGGACCGTTTAAAGGTGTTCCAGTTCGTCAAGGCGATGCTGACATCGACTTTAAAGGTTACTCAACAGAACTGCTTGCCAAAGTGGCGGATCAGGGTGCGCTTGATACAATTATATCGCAGGAAGATAAAGAGAAACTGCTTGAGCATTTGAGACGCTCTGGCCTGATTGATGCTAAACAGCTGAATTACCGCGCCAACCGTGCACGCGGCCATAGCGTTTACCCAGGTGCTGCAACCAATTTTGGTGAACTTTCTGATCCTTTCTCCATGGCTGATGTATTAAGTATTAGTGGGGCCAGCCGAAATGAAACAGCCGACCATCCCGCCGTCATGTTCCAAGCCGTCGGTGGTATGGATCAGATCGCTCAAGGTCTTAAAAATGCGCTGAGCAGGAAACAAATTCGTTATAATTCCGAAGTCACTGATATTGTTCAGGATGATAATGGCGTGACAGTAACATACAAAGACACAAAATCAGGTAAGGTCCGTACAGAGAAAGCCGATTATGTTGTCTCAACGGCTCCACTCGGTGTGATGCAAAAAATCAACATTAACCTAAGTGAAGAATTCGCAACTGCGCTTAAGGCAACGCGCGGCAACCCAGCCTGTAAAATGGGTGTTGAGATGAACTCCCGCTTCTGGGAGAATGAAGATATGATTTACGGTGGTGCAACTAGCACCGATATACCGGGTCAACGTTTGATCAGTTATCCATCGGGCAACATGTTCGGTCATGCCCACGGCGATACAGGCGTTCTTCTGGGCTACTACCCAATTGGCGGGGCATCTGTCCCTGTGAGCAATATGACCATGGCAGAACGCATTGAATTTGCAATTGCTGCTGGTGAAAAAATTCACCCAGGCAAATACAGACAGCACTTCACTGGTGAGGCAATGTCTGTTGCCTGGCACAAAATGAAATATGCACTTGCTGGTTGGGAAAACTGGTCTCGCCGTGGACGCACCCGTTCGTTCCCGGTTATGCAAGAAGGTGATAGACGCATCTTTGTATCTGGTAATATCGCTTCTCCTGCCCTTGGTGGCTGGATGGCAGGAGCCATCGAAGGGGCTTGGTCAACGATGGAAGTTATTGACAAGCGCGTCGCGAAGCAAGCATAACTACTGGTAACACGAGGACATAATATCGTCACAAACTTCTAAAATAATTCAAATTGTGTGGCGATAAAATAAAACAAGATAGTGGGTCAAAAATGAAAAATTACTTCAAAATTTTATTTGCCATCATTGGCGTTACAACGTTAACAGCCGCAGCCTCCGCGCAGGATCATTCCGCAGAGGGTGCAGAGATTTATGTTGATTATTGTGAAGCATGTCACCAAGTTGACGGCGAAGGTTATGAGGATATTTATCCGGCCCTAAAAGATAATGCATTTGTTCTTGGTGATCAGGAAGAGCTGATTTATCTGTTGCTCGAAGGTCGTGCTGGAATGCCGACGTTCATCGCAGATCTTGAAGTCGAGCAACTCACAACCATCATAAATTACATCCGTAACAGTTGGGGCAATGCTGGTGGCGAAATTTCTCAGGACGCAATGGACGAAGCCTATGAATTTATCGCCGAAGAAGACGACGGCTTTGGCCCCGGCAACTAATCATATTTGATAGCAACGGTTTTCAGCCGGAAATCGTTGCGAAAATAAAATAATCCTATAAATTAACTATCAATAGCATTCAGCGAATGCTGAGAAATCAATTCCAATGGAGAAGTTAATGTCAAAAATACTTAAAATTATTGTCGCATTTGCTATCAGTGGCGCCGCAGCACTCACAGCCAACGCACAAATGATCGAAAGAACCAGTAAAGGGTTTCTTGATCCGGGAATTACAATTCCAGCTGGAGCTGAAACCTATTATATGAGTGGTAAAGGAAATCATGCATGGGGCGAAGGCTGCATGACACGTGATGAGCGTGCTGCAAAAGGTGACGAATGCAAACCGGGTGATATGTATGAACAAGGAAAAGCCGTTTTTGCTGCTTTCAAAACTCAACTTGAAGAAGCTGGTTGGTCACTTAACGATGTTGTAATGCTTCGCATTTATGGTGTGCCAGGCGAAGATGGCAAAGTTGACTCTGCTGCTTTCAACAAAGCGTACTTTGAATATTTCGGAGAAAAATCAACAAGTGGCAATACAAATCTACCGTCACGTACATTTGTGGGAATCCACTCTCTTGTGGTGCCAGGATGGTTAGTTGAGGTGGAAGCCCGCGCCATTCGCATGCCTAATAAATAAATTCCAAAGGAAAAAATAATGTCTAAAATCTTTAAAATCGCAGTTGCTGCTTTTGCTGCAATGACTATAGCTGCTAACGCACAAAGCGTTATCAAGCGTAACGACGAAGGTACTAATTTCTATTCAACAATCGAAGTGCCAGCGCATGCTGACCAACTTTTCGTATCAGGCAAAGGACCGCGTCCAGTAAACCCAGATGCACCGCGTGCTGAACGCACATATGGTGACACTGCGACACAAGCGCGCAGTACATTTAACAGCATCAAAGCTGCCGTTGAAAAAGCTGGTTGGAGCATGAGCGACATTGTTATGGTTCGCGTGTATCTGGTTGCAGATCCAGAAATGGGTAAAATGGACTTTTCAGGTTTCAACTCTGCATATCAAGAATTCTTCGGCACAGAAGAAAATCCAAATAAACCAGTTCGGGCTGTTGTTGAAATTTCAGGTCTTGCGGTTCCTGGTTGGCTCGTTGAGATTGACGTCCGCGCTGCAAGAATGCCAGCTGCTAACTAATAATCTGATTTAAATATCTTATTGCAAATGAAAAAGGCGCTGAACTTAATCAGCGCCTTTTTTTATGGGTTAAGCCACTCGAAAAACTCAACCGTGTAGTCGCCGGGATCACGGATCAGAAATGCCCTGATCGGTGCGGACTGGTTGTCATAAATCTCTTTTTCAATTTTAATGTTTTTTGCATTGAGGATCGCGCTGTACCAGTCATCGACCGATTTTGAAACGATGCTGATCATCACCGCGCTGTCTTTATTGGGTTTATGAAAACCGCCGTCGCTTTCCTTAACCACACCTACAAAGGCACCTTCGTTTAATTTATATATCTTCACCCAGGCGTCATCATAGGTGGTTTCAAGCTGAAGATCGGTGCCGTAAAACTGCACCGCCTTGTCAAAATCATCAGCGCTATAATACAGCATGGTAATCTGTTCATCAATTGTTGGAAGTTCCATGGTTCCCTTAAGGCTCCTGTCTGTTTGTCCTTTGTCCATTTGCACCGGAAGCGGCGTACAGTCAAGCCCGCCGATATTTTCGCCGCTGGTGTTAAAATCAAGAAATGATGTGGCGGCGTAGGTGGCGATGGTCGGCACATTACCCACATAATTGGTATCCATAACCGCATGTTCGACACTGACTTGATAGACTTCGCCTGGATAAAAAAGATCTTTGCTGATGGTCACATCACTATCAGCGTAGGTCAGATGGGCACCGCCGCCGAAGGGGACACCGCTATGGGATATTTTTTCGCCTTTGCAATTTCCAACCACCGCAAAAACAAGATCATCGACAAAGCCGTTTTCATCGGCTGCGCCCTCGTTAAATAGTGTCCAGGAGATGTTGAGATCCTTGTCCGGATCAATGGCGTTTGAAGCGACTTTCATGCCGTTCTGCATCAGGGTGATAATCGGTGACGCGGGGATGCGGGTTTTGCCGTCGTCCTTGTTGGAAAGCACCACTGGAATGCGCAACATTTTCCCATTTTTCTCTTTATATTCAAATAGATACTCGCCATTTGGATAAAGCGCGTCTAGGTCTTGTTCGTTGTTATAACGGCCACCGTGAGTTTCGAGTGTGCTGGGATGATCGGCAAATTTCATGGTGCCTATGGCCGCATTGCTTAAGGTTCCGTTGGTGACATGCCCGCCGTCTTTAACAAAAATTTCAGCAAAAAAATGATAGTTGATCATATCCTGATCGGTGGAGTTTCTGTCCTGTCGGTAATTGGCCGTTTTTCCCACCACCAAAAACTGTGTATCTTCGCTATTTACGTCCGCGTCCTGCGCGCAGGCGGTCAGGGTAAGCGCCGGCAAAATAAAAAGCGCAACAAGCCAGTTTCTGATCATTATTTATTCCCTTAATTTTATTTTATGGTTATGCTCTGCACCATATCGTAATATTGACCTTTACCCAATAAAAATGAAGCCGAAATGGTGCCGCAAATGACAAAAACAACCAAAGAAATGGTGGACGCCGCCAATGAGAAAATAGAAACCATCGATGTGGGTCAGGCGAAACTGGCGCTTGATGATCCCAACACGACGTTTGTTGACCTTCGTGATGTGCGCGAAATTGGCGCGGAAGGCATGATCCCCGGCGCCTTTCATATGCCGCGCGGCATGACCGAGTTCTGGGTCGATAAACAAAGCCCCTATTACAAAAAAATATTCGATAAAGATCATAAATTTGTCTTTTACTGTAATAAAGGCTGGCGTAGCGCCCTTGCCACCAAAGCGGCGCAGGATGTGGGACTTAAAAACCTTTGTCATGTGGACGGCGGCTATACGGCGTGGCTTGAGCAAGGCGGCGTCACCGCCGAAAAACCACGCGGTAAATCCCCGGCAGAGAAAGAAGGCATTTTTGATCTGCTGCCCTTCGTCGTTAACCCGGATAATATCGCCCGCTTTGAAGACGGCAAAGTGCGCATCGGCGACCGGCGGAAATATCCGTTTTCAAAAGAATTTGTCACCTGCGACAGCGTCGGCGACGTCGCCCAAGCGATCAAAGACATGGTCACACAAGGAAGCGGCCCGTGGATGGCAGCGGTCAATGCCTTGCGCATGGTCGCAAATGACGGCCCGGACGCCTTAAAAGCAGCGCGGGACACGTTAGTTGCCACAAGACCAACCAACACGGCAATGGCACTGCGACTTGATGAGGTGCTGGACGTGGCGCGCGCGGCAGAGGATCAGGGCTTAAGCGTTGATCAGGCCATCGCCAATAAAATTGACGCCATCAAAAACACCATTTATGACAATTACGCCATTCGCGCCCGGGCCATGGCCGATCTTATCGATGACGGCGACGGCATACTGACCATGTGTTTTGGTGAGGCCGGTTTTTTGCTGAGCCTTGCACTGGCGAAACGCGACGGTAAAAATATCACCGCCTACGCCCCGGAAACCAGACCGTATTTGCAAGGTGCCAAACTAACGGCACCGTCCATTGATGAACTGGGCATTGATGTTAATCTGATCACCGATAATATGCCGGCCCATATTATGCGTGAAGGCAATATCCAAAAATACATCACCGCCGCCGATTTGATCACCGTCGACGGCCATGTGTGCAATAAAATTGGCACATACCAAAATGCCATCACCGCCCACGCCCACGATATCCCCTATTTCGCATTTGCATGGGGACGGGACGAGGCCAAACAAACACGCAGCGACGTGGTGATCGAAGAACGCGACCCCGCCGAAATAAGACAAGCGCTCGGCACCCCGACCACGACGGATAACATTGGCGCGCGGTACCCCACGTTTGATATCACACCGCCAAAATATGTGTCCGGTGTGGTCACGGTCCATGGGGTGCTTAGCCCCTATACCCTTAAAAATTATAAAAGCTGGTAGGAGCGGTTATGAGCGTAGCAATATTAGGCGGCACGGGCATATATGACCTTCCCGGAATTGACGTTGAGGAAACATTCCTGCACAACCACTACGGCGAGGCTGTGGCCTATGTCGGTGAGGGCGATTATGAGGATGTGGTCTTCATGACCCGCCACGGCATCAAACACAACACCCCGCCCCATAAAGTCAATTACCGCGCCAATATCCGCGCGCTGAAAGATTTAGGCGTCACCCGGATTATGGCCACTTACGCCGTTGGCGCCATCACCACGGGTTATCCTGTGCTTGAGCTGGCGGTGCTGCGTGATTTTCTTGATTTTACCTCTGGTCGCGATTTTAGCTTTTTTGATACCATCGAACGTGGCATCGGCCATGTGGAAATGAGCAAGCCGTTTTGTCCGACCCTGTCCGCAAAAACAATGGAACTGGGCCCAAAGCATAATATTGGCGTTTATGACGGCGCCACATATGTGGCGACAAACGGCCCGCGGTTTGAAAGCCCGGCCGAAATAAAAATGTATCAAATGCTTGGCGGTGACGTGGTTGGCATGACGGCCTGTCCGGAAATATACCTGGCCGCAGAGCTGGGTATGAGCTTCGGCGCCGTTGCCCTTCCCATTAACCTTGCGGCGGGACTTGAAGAAAACATCACCATCGCCACCGGCAATATTGACGAAGTGCGCGAAAATATGGTGCGCCTGATGCTTGATGTGCTGCGTTCGACCACTGACGCGGAATGCCCGGTACCGGTATTGCTGTAGCAAGCATAAATAAAAGATAGATATAAACATATATAGATATAAAAACAGATATACGAATGCATTTAAGGATAAAGAGTAATGAGCAAGATAATTGATAAAAACGCCGGAATGGGCACCATCGTCAACCATGTTGGTGAAGGCGGCCATGATAAACATGCGCATTTGATGCCGATTTACCAAACCTCAACCTTTGGCTTTGATACGGTTGATGATGCCGCCGATGTGTTTGCTGGCCGGGTCAAGGGGTATGCGTATACCCGCACCCATAACCCCAACATGGATCATCTGGCAAATAAAATTGCTTATATGGAAGGTATCGACCTGATCAAAGCAAACCCGGATAAGCAGCCATCAGACCTTGTCATGGGGAAAGTGACGTCATCAGGCATGGGTGCGACCTCGGCGGCGGTGTTCGCCGCTGTTGGCGCAGGCGATAAAGTGATCGTGCAAATGGGCCTTTACGGCAACACCCATAAATTTTTCACCCAGCTCGCCCCGCGCCTTGGCATTGACGTGATGTGGGTTTCCGACTGTAGCCCGGCCGGGCTTGAGACCGCCATCAACGCCCACCGCGACGCCAAGCTGGTGTTTGTCGAAACACCGTCCAATCCGAACCTTGAAGTGATTGACCTTGTGCATCTGGCCAAGGTTGCCCACGAACATGATATGTGGGTGATGGTTGATAACACCTTTGCCACCCCGTATCACCAACGGCCATTAACCCTTGGCTGTGATGTGGTGGTCCATTCAACATCCAAATATATTTCCGGCCACGGCCAAGTGATCGGCGGCGCCATTGTCAGCACGCATCTGGATTATATGCATCCGGGCGGTCAGGGTGTCGGACTTACGTATAAAATGCTTGGTGTTGCCCCCAGCCCCAAAGATACATGGCTGATCAACACAGGGCTTAAGACGTTTGAAATTCGCATGCAGCGCCACGCCAAAAACGCCATGGCGGTTGCCGAGTGGCTTGATGCTAATGACAAGGTCAAACATGTTTATTATCCGGGATTAAAGAATAACCCGTATCATGATCTTGCCACGCGTCAGATGATCAACGGTTACGGCGGCATGCTTAGTTTTGAGCTGATCGACGGTGAGAATGGCGGCGCCGAAAATGGCAAAGCCTT
>CAXBLS010000125.1:0-10125 GCA_963976585.1 uncultured Kordiimonadaceae bacterium | reverse complement strand
AGATGCTCATGTGCATTTGGTTGGCGCAGATATCTGGGGTTACGATGCCTTTAGTGTTTCATGGGGGCGGGAGGCCATATACGGTGTGGTAAACGCCGAGAAAACACTGATGGCCGGCTTTACCACCGTTCGCAATGTTGGTGCACCCAATTATGCCGATGTGGCGCTACGTGATGCGATTAGCGATGGTGATGTGCCAGGGCCGCGTATGCAAGTAGCAGGACCGTCGCTAGGAATAACCGGTGGACACTGTGATTATAATATGTTGCCGCCGCGTTATGAGGACGTGGCGCAGGGGATAGCCGATGGGCCGTGGGCCGTGCGGGCAAAAGTTCGTGAAAATATCAAATACGGGGCTGATCTTATAAAATTCTGTGCCACGGGAGGTGTGTTTTCAAAAGGCACCAAAGTCGGCGCCCAGCAATATACATTTGAAGAAATGAAAGCGATTGTCGACGAAGCGCATATGGCTGGTCGTAAGGTTGCTGCTCATGCACATGGTACCGAAGGTATTAAAACCGCAATCCGCGCAGGCGTTGATAGTATTGAACATGCGAGCTTCCTTGATGATGAAGCACTTGAACTGGCCAAGGAAATGGGCACGACTTTTTCCATGGATATCTACAATGATGATTTCATTCTTTCTATCGGTGAAAGCTACGGCATGACTGAAGAATCGCTCGATAAAGAACGTCAAGTGGGTCTTGCCCAAAGGCAAAATTTTCAAAAGGCGGTCAAATTCGGTGCGAAAATGGCATACGGAACTGATGCAGGTGTTTACCCGCACGGCGATAATGGCAAGCAAATGGCCAAAATGGTTGAGTGGGGGATGACGCCGATGCAGGCGATCCAGACAGCCACCATTAAAACAGCCACATTGTTGGGTATGGAAAAAGAGGTCGGTGCATTAAGTGGCGGCTATTTCGCCGATATTATAGCCATTAAATATGGTGACCCACTTCAGGACCAAAAGCTGTTTGAGGAGATAAGCTTTATTATGAAGGACGGGAAAGTTTACAAGAATAAATAATTGAGCACACCAGAATGTTGAATTTTAAAGCCATTTATACATGACAATGGCATCCACATATCCTAATGCCGGATGATTAAAAGCGTTGGGTAATCGGCCAACGGTTTCGAAACCAAGTTTAGTCCATAATTTGACGGCACCTTTATTGCTGGCAGCAACGAAATTAAACTGCATTGCTTTGTAGCCGAGTTCACGTGCAATCGTTTGAGAGTGCTCACACATTTTAGTTGCTAATCCGCGCCCTCGAGCATTGCTGCTAACCATGTAACCGCAATTGCAAACATGTTCACCTGGTCCAGCCTGGTTCGTTTTGATGAAATAGGTGCCGAGAATTTCACCATCTTCTTCGAACACATAGGTTTTTCGTGGTGCCTTTAACCAGATGTTTTTGGCTTGTTCGTTCGTTGTGTCGCGTGGGTAAGCGTAGGTCTCCCCAGCTGACACTATTTCTTTAAATATGGGCCAGATTTGCTTAAAATCTTGATCTGTTGCTTGGCGGATAATCATCTATTCAAACACATCTAAATCATTGGCTGAGACAACAGCACCATTATAGCCTGCGGCTCTTACTTCTTCAGCAAGATTATCATCGGTTTTATCCCAATAGAGCTGATGATAGAGAACAAGTAGGCGCGGTTTGGCCTTATTGGCGATCTCTACGAGCTCGTCGGGCATGGTATGATATGATCGGTGGTAGGTTTGCCACTCCGCTGGCCGTTTGCTCAGCGAGATTTCTGAACCTATTTCATGAATGAGAATATCGACGCCAATTGCTGCTTCCATAATAGCTTCACTTTTGGCAGTATCACCTGAAATAAGGGCGGTTTTGCCGCTCGCTTTTTCAGTAAATTTATAGCCGTAGGCATGCTCCCACGATCCATGTGGAACTTTGATCGCCTCGACGATTATATTTTCATCTTCAAATATTTGGCCCGGCGCTTCATGTTCCTGTGTGATTACTTTATAACCCTCAGGATTGGCGGGTTGCGAACCGTGCAGGCGCATATCGATGTCTTGGCTGTAGGCTTCAAGCAAATTATCTGCCATATGTTTGCTGCCGGGTGGGCCGTATAATTTAAGTGGGACCGTGCGCCTCAGAACCCACGGTGCAAGGATCATATTGGAAAGCCCGGCCGTGTGATCAGAATGAAGATGGGTTAGGAATATTTTGTCAAGGTTGGGCGGCGCAAGCTCGTTTATGCCTTGTTCAACCGCTGCTCTGGCTTTTCTAAAAATACCAGCACCGCTATCGACAATATAGGCTTCGCCGCCAGATATAATCGCCACACCCGGACCGGAGCGGTTCGGATAAGACATTGGTGTCCCTGTGCCAAGGATCACGACCTTAAAGCCATCAGCAAATGTCGGTAGGTGAAAAGCCATCATCAACACAGCAGTTATATACTTAATCATATATTAGACCTTAAAATATTCCGCATAAGGATGGATCGCCGGTGCGCCACCCGTATGGAGAAACACAACATCTTTCGCATTTTCAAGGGTGTTATTTTTGACCATATCAATCACACCCGACATGGCTTTGCTGGTGTAAACAGGATCAAGTAACACGCCTTCTTTTTCAGCGGTCATGCGAAGGGCGGCAATGCCAGCTTCGGTTGGGTAACCATATGCTTTACCATAATAAGCATCATTAACGTGAATGTCATCGTCTTTAACGAAACTTTGATCGACACCAAGCATATCGGACGCGTCATTTAGAAGCGCTCTGATCCGTGCTTCGAGCCGATCCGCTGGTGAAGACACAGATATGGACACGACCTTTGTTGTTGTATTGCCAAAGTACCTTAGTCCCATCAGCAAGCCAGCAGCGGTACCGCAGCTTCCGGTGGCGGTGAAAATATGGCTTGGTGAGATGCCCATATCGTTCCATTGCGTGATCAATTCGCGGCCCGCATTGACATAGCCCATGCTGCCTATGGCATTTGACGCTCCGGCCGGGATGTTATATGGTTTTTTCCCTTCGGCTGTAAGGTCGGCGAGGACTTTCTCGACTACGGGGCCGCGTCCTTCTTCGCCCGCAAGATGAATATGGGCACCCATCAGTTGATCCATCAGGTAATTACCGCTACCCATCAGTTGATCTTTCATTTCCGGCACGGGATTAGAAAGGATCACATGGACTTCAAGACCGATTTTTGCTGCGCCAGATACGGTTTGACGCACATGATTTGATTGAAGGCCACCTTGGGTTACAACCGCTTTTGCACCCATATTGAGAGCCTCGGCGAGGCCATATTCAAGCTTTCTTGTTTTGTTGCCACCGTGGGCAAGTTCCATTACATCATCGCGCTTAATATATAAATCCGGACCACTAAGTGCTTTGGTCATATTATCCATTTTATTGCAGGCGGTGGGCAGATTTGTCAGGCGGATGCGCGGAATTTTGTCAAAACCATCATTGGCCTGTGCAAATGAAAAATTGCTCGCGGCTGCGGTGGCGATGGCGATGGCGCCGGCACCTTTCATTATAGTTCTGCGATTGTGTTTCATGATCTTTCCTTTTTATTTTAGAAAATATTCTGCGTATGGGTGAAGTGCCGGTGCTCCGCCTGTGTGTAAAAATACAATATCACGTGCATTTTCCAAGTCACCATTTTTTATCATATCAAGCATCCCGGCCATGGTTTTCCCCGTATAGACCGGATCTAGTAAAACCCCTTCTGTTTTGGCGAGCAGTTTTATAGCGTTGTTGGCCTCGTTCGTCGGATAAGCATAAGCTTTACCGTAATATTCATCGCGGACAATAATATCTTCGTCGCTTACCAGACTATCAGGAAGTTCAATGACCTCGCTCATTTGACGCAGGATATCTTTAACATGAGCCACTTTGACATCTGTCGGCTGACTTACAGATATGCCGACAACCTGCGTTGTGGTGTTACCAAAATACCTCAGCCCGGCCAGAAGCCCGCCGTGGGTGCCGCAGCTGCCAGTTCCAACAAAAATGTGGCTTGGTGAAATTTCAGTGTTTTCCCACTGTATCATCAGTTCACGGGCACCTGCCATGTAACCCAAACTCCCAATGCCGTCGGACGCGCCCATTGGCACTAGATAAGGTGTTTTGCCCTTCGCTATCAACTCGTCTCGGACCTCGTACATTTTGGCAACTGCCGCGTCATCATCGTCGTCGACAATATGAATGCCTGCATCCATGACAACATCCATTAAGTAGTTACCGCTACCAAGAAGTTGATCACGCATCTCCGGGACAGGATTATTGAGGATTGCATGACTTTCTAGTCCGAGCCGTGCTGCGCCGGAAATGGTTTGACGAACGTGATTTGATTGAATACCACCCATGGTTATCACGGTATCGGCACCCTGTGAAAGCGCGTCGGCAAACACATATTCGAGTTTGCGTGTTTTATTACCGCCGTGAGCAAGATCCATGACATCGTCTCGTTTGATATAGATATCAGTGCCACCCAGAAGGTTGGTTAAATTTGCCATTTTGTAAAAAGATGTGGGGAGGGTGGTTAGCGGTATTCGCGCCATTTGTTCGAATTTCATGTTGATGCCTCATCGAATTATTTTTTTTATATTATCTGTTTTTTCATAAAAATGAATAGTTTAATTGACCCGCTCATCCAAATACGGTTATTTTTCAAGTTGTAAACCCGAATATGGAGACTTCCTGATGGAACGTGAATTTATGGAATATGATGTTGTTGTCGTTGGCGGTGGTCCGGCGGGACTAAGTGCAGCGATCCGCTTCAAGCAACTTGCAGATGAAGAGGGTAAGGAGTATTCGGTCTGCGTTCTTGAAAAAGGATCTGAAATTGGAGCTCATATTCTCTCAGGTGCGGTGATTGATCCGATTGCACTTAACGAATTATTTCCCAATTGGAAAGAACTGAACGCACCGCTTAATGTTCCGGTGAGTGATAATCAGCATTGGGCGCTTAGCGAAAAGGGTAAAACTTCATTGCCGCATTTTTTAATGCCACCGCTGCTGAGCAACAACGGCAATTATATCGTCAGCCTTGGCAACGTAAGCCGCTGGTTAGGCACTCAAGCGGAAAATATGGGTATTGAAATTTTTCCAGGATTTGCCGCCGCTGAAGTTCTTTATCGTGAAGACGGATCGGTGAAGGGGGTCGCCACAGGTGATATGGGTATAGCAGAAGACGGCAGTCATAAAGACAGCTATATGCAAGGTATGGAACTTCACGCAAAATATACTTTCTTTGCTGAAGGTGCGCGTGGGTCTCTCTCAAAACAGGTTATAGAAAAATATAAATTACGAGAAGGACGGGAGCCACAAACTTATGGCATTGGCATCAAAGAACTTTGGGAAATCAGCCCCGAAAACCATAAAGAAGGTACCGTCATACATACGCAAGGCTGGCCGCTGGAAAGTGACACGGTTGGTGGTGGATTTTGTTATCACCTTGAAAATAATCAGGTGGCAGTCGGATTTGTAGTCGGGCTCGATTACTCGAACCCTTACTTGTCACCTTTTGATGAAATGCAGCGTTATAAAACCCATCCTGCGTTTGGAAAATTATTCGAAGGTGCGAAAAGAATTTCCTACGGTGCACGGGCCATTAATGAAGGCGGTCTCCAATCCGTTCCAAAGCTCGCCTTTCCTGGTGGTGCACTAATTGGCTGTTCGGCGGGATTTGTGAACGTGCCCCGCATCAAAGGTACTCACAATGCCATGAAGACAGGGATGATGGCGGCGGAAGAAGCGTTCAATGCCCTCGAGGTTAATGGATCAAATGAACTTGTTGGTTATGAGAAAGCCTTTAAAGAAAGCTGGGTTTATAAAGACCTTAAACGCGTTAGAAATGCTAAACCAGCCATTCATAAATTTGGTGCGTTCTGGGGAACGCTATATGCAGGTTTTGATATGTGGATTAATAATATTGGTCTTGGCTTCTTACTTCCTTGGAGTTTTTCACATGACGAAGATCATACATGCCTGAAACCCGCTGATGAGTGCGAAGAAATTGAATACCCGAGGCCCGATGGTGTTGTGACGTTCGATAAGCTTTCATCAGTATTTTTATCAAATACTAATCATGCTGAGGATCAGCCTTGTCATTTAACGCTTAAAGATGATAAAATTCCAGTGGATGTAAATTATAAGCGTTACGCAGGACCGGAGGTGCGCTTTTGTCCAGCTGGTGTTTATGAGTTTTTAAACGAAGGCGATATACCAAAGTTACAAATCAATTCGCAAAATTGCGTTCATTGCAAGACATGCGATATAAAAGATCCAACGCAAAACATTAATTGGGTAACACCAGAAGGTGGTGGTGGACCTAATTATCCGAATATGTAATGTTTTGTTAGGTAAATATCCTCTAAATTAGGCGAATGACAATATACCCAATGAAAAATTTTAAATATATCGCCCGCACTATGGTTTTTGCAGCGTTTGCGGCATTAATTTTTGCTGTGGCGAATAATCAGAAATTATACGCGCAGAATTTAACAGCTGACGCGCCGGACCAGCCGTTTGGAGAATATCTGGCTGGGCGTCATGCGCTGGCAAACAATCAGTTTGACGTTGCAGCTGACAATTATTTAAAAGCACTTAATCTGGATCCAGATAATATTTCCCTAAATCAATACACATTATCAATCTTGATTATTGACGGCCGATTTGATGATGCAATTAGAATTTCTGAAAAACTGGCTGAGCTCGATCAGGAAAATGATCTTTCAAAGTTAATGTTGTTCTTTGATAAGGCCAAGTCCGGCAATTATGAGGATGCATTGGTTAATGCCGATGAACTTGCCAGTACTGGAATTTTGAACCTTATCAACCCCTTTTTTCGTGCTTGGATCTTGGCAGGACAAGGTGAACAAGAAGAAGTAGAGCAAATAATAGCGGGTTTCGAAGAAGGAACTTCGTTTAATTTCTTCAATTACTTTCAAAGTGGCCTTATTTACGAGTATTTCGGCGAGAATGATAAGGCTGAACAATATTACTCTATGGCACTTACGGAACGAGGGATGACAAACCTTCGGGCGGCCGAAGCCTATGGTCGAATTCTTAGTAGGCAAGGTAAGACGCCGCAGGCTTTGGATGTCTTCAATGAGTATGTTGAAGAGGCACCTTCTAATGAGCAATTGAAAGCGGCACTTGCAGCCGCGCAAAACGGTGAGGAATTTCCGCCGTTTGTAACCACCGTAAATGACGGGTTTGCAGAATTGTTTTATACTGTTGCTACGATACTGATGCAGGATAATGTTAAACGGGTCGCGACAAATTATCTGCAATATGCAGTGTTCTTTAAGCCAGACTTTCCTCTTGCGCATTTCCTTCAGGCACAGATATTTGAAAGTGATAGATATTTCGAAGGAGCAACAAAGCAACTGGATAGAATAAAGAGCGATAGTCCGCTTTATTTCCAGTCAAATCTTCAACGTGCTTGGCTTCTTGATGAAATGGAATTATCTGATCAGGCGTTAGAAGCGTTCAAACAGTTGGAAAAGGAATATCCAGGCAATCGCAATGTCTTGAATTCAATTGCTGAGTTTTATAGGACTCACGAACGCTATGCGGAAGCGATCCCAGCCTATGATAAAGTCATCGCAACAATAGTCGAAGAAAATGAACGTGACTGGGTGCTTTATTACACCAGAGGAATCGTTCTAGATCAGGAAAAAAAGTGGTCAGAAGCGGAGAGAGATTTTAAAAAAGCTCTAGAGCTAAGACCAGAGCAGCCGATGGTTCTCAATTATCTGGCCTATTCGTGGGTCGATCAGGGTAAAAACTATGAGGAAGCCAAAGCTATGCTTGAGCGCGCCGTTGAGCTGCGTCCCAATGATGGTTACATCATAGATAGTCTTGGCTGGGCACTTTTTAAAATGGGTGATGAACAGGAAGCGGTGCCTATTCTTGAACGTGCAGCTCAATTGCAAACACAAGATTGGGCGATCAATGATCATCTTGGCGATGTTTATTGGGTTGTGGGGCGAAGGAATGAAGCACGCTTTCAGTGGAGGCATGCCCTATCTCTAACGCCAGACGTCGATAAAGTTTATGGCATAAAAGACAAGATTAAAAACGGTTATAATAGGTAATAAAGGCTTCTTGTGCTCGCACCTGCAAAAATAAACCTCGACTTAAGAATTACCGGACGCCGCGACGATGGCTATCATCTACTTGATAGCATTGTCGCGTTTACCGAATTCGGTGATGAGATAGTGGCGGAATTAAGCGACAGTTTAAAAATTGAAATATCTGGTCCTTTTGCATTTGAACTAGATGCGAAGGACGATAATTTAATTTTAAAAGCTGCCAGACTCTTGTGCACAGCAGCTGGTGTAGAGCCCAACTTAAAATTTTACCTTACCAAAAATTTACCTGTATCTTCCGGTATTGGGGGTGGTTCAGCAGATGCGGCCGCCGCTATGAAACTTACCCGTGATTTGTTGTCTCTTGATATAGACGATAGTGTTTTTCACAACATTGCCCTTGAAATCGGCGCGGACGTTCCCGTGTGCCTGATATCTGAGACTTCCCATATGGGTGGAATTGGTGATGAAATTCAGAAGTTGAGTCTTAACGATGAACTTCACATATTGCTGGTCAATCCTGGTGTTTCTGTGTCTACTCCAGATATCTTCACTCATTATGCAGCATCAAATGTCGACTTTGATAGTCAAAGACAAATTTCTCGTTGTGAAATTCATTTGCCGTTAATGATTGGTGTATTAAAAGACAGCAGAAATTCGCTACAAGCCTCTGCTTGTTCTTTGAATAAAGAAGTGTTGGGAGTGCTAAGCGTGTTGGAGAATGCGAGAGAGGTATTGCTGAGCAGGATGTCCGGAAGTGGTGCTACATGTTTTGCCCTCTTTCAATCGTACGAAGATTGCGGTAGTGCGGCTGTTAAAGTTAGAGCATTAAAAGAGAATTGGTGGGTACAAGAAACAAAGATACGCTAATTAGCAAACGAAATACTTGCGCTTCTTAGCCTTTATGATAGATTCGCCAAGATGCTTAAAATACATGGTTAACATTACTCGAAATTGAACTGCTTATTAGGATTTTTCAAAAAATGATAAAAAGAAAACTTGGATTTATAAAGATTCTTTCATTTTTCATTATCGCACAGCTTATCTCTGGCTCGTCTCTGTTTGCACAAGGACTTGATCAGACCATTTTTGATCAAATTAAAAGGCAGACAGGCGCAACCTCCGATGCAACGCGCGTACAGTCACCGCTCGATCAACAGCGCGAGCAGGAATATCTTCAACAGTTATCCTTAAGGCTTGAAGAGAGAAGAGAGGCTGGCTCATCAATAATAGAGGACGATTATAATTCGCGAAGAAATAGTCTCGATAATTCTGATGAAAATGAATTGGAACAATACGGGTATTCTATCTTTGATAGACTTCCAATGATGAACCAGATGATGACCGGGTCAGTTCCAGACAGCTATATTGTTGGGGTTGGTGATGAATTTATAGTAAACTTCAAAGGGTCAAGAGAAGAGGTTGTTTCTGTTAAAGTGGATAGAGAAGGACGCCTTATAATACCGTCGCTGTCACCGATGACAGTAACTGGATTGTCCTTTGGCGATGTTAAAAATTCTTTACGAAAGCAAGTTTCTGAGAGCCTTATCGGAACAGAGGTTTTTCTATCGGTTGCGACTTTAAGACAAATATCAGTGCTCGTTGCTGGTGAAGTTGAAAACCCGGCTCTTGTCCGTGCAACCAGTCTATCAACACCAATAGAGGTTCTGTTGCACGTTGGCGGCGTTAAAAAAACGGGATCGCTCAGAAACATAGTTCTTCAGCGCGGCGATGAAAAAATACCAGTTGATCTTTACAAAGTCATTGAAGGATCACAGGCGCAAATTCTCAATTTACGAGATGGCGACCGAATTATCGTGCCTACATTGGGGGCAACAGTCGCGGTAGATGGAAATGTTATTAGACCAGGGATTTACGAACTGTCTGCTGGTCAAGACAGCATTTCCTCACGTGCAGCACTTGCTTTGGCAGGTGGCCCAGTTAGGACAAAAGGAAATTCCTTTACACATCTACGCTTCGATGACACTGGCAGGTTAAATTTTGAGAAACTGAACTTGAGTGGACGTTTGTCTGGCGGTGAA
>CAXBLS010000124.1:0-10193 GCA_963976585.1 uncultured Kordiimonadaceae bacterium | reverse complement strand
TTCATCGTCTATCGTTTAGGCCTTAAGCAACCAGAATAAGTTTTGGAATGCCATATGCGCGATATTGAAAAGCAGTGGATAAAAGCTGCCATACTCAATAAAGATACAAAATATTTCGGTTATCTGGTGGAAGAACATCAGGTAACCGTTCGCGGGTATCTGCGCCGGCTTACCAAAGGAAATGCGGCTCTCGCCGATGATCTTGCGCAGGATACCTTCCTGACCGCTTTTAGAAAAATCGCCAGCTACAGCGGCAAAGGCAGCTTTAAATCATGGCTTCTTGCGATCGCCTACCGGTGTTTTTTGCAGCATATCAGAAAAAATTCGTCAAACCCGCTGATGAATTTTCCCCTTGATGATTTTGAAGCCTCTGAGCTGGAAGACCTGACCCAAGCCGAAGAAAATGCAAATTCGATCGGCAATAAAATTGATATCGAAAAAGCATTTATTCAGCTAAAGAAAAATGAAAGATCAGCTCTTACCCTTTGTTACAGTTACGGTATGTCGCACAGCGAGGTATCGGACATTATGGATATGCCTCTCGGCACTGTTAAATCCCACATATCAAGGGGAAAAGATACTCTGAAGAAAATACTAAGTCCCGTAGAAGCAGATATGGTATGTTAAAGATTATGGATGAGAAAATGGAACATGAAGAAGATAAATGGCTTGAACAGCAATTAAAGGCCACACCAGATATTGAGCAGGATGGCTTCAGCGCCCGCATTATGGATGAGGTGAAGGTTTATCAATCCAACCAAGCCCGTACACGCAAAAGTATCCTCCTCACTACTTACGTTGTTTCTTTTGTCCTTTTCATGCTCATCACACCCTGGAGCTGGTTGATTGCAAAGATAAATGCTGTTCAGCTTGATATCTCAGGCTTACTCTCCCTCAATTCAGATAGTCAGATACCACTTATCGGGATCGCCGTGCTCTTTGTTATATTATTCACTGTTTATATCTTCGGTCAGGAAACGAATTAATATCCGCTGCGCCGGGAATATTTACGGGTACGTTTCAAAAGTAAACTTCTTTTCATCGGTGAAAGGTAGTCGAGGTAGGTTTTACCGTCGAGATAATCAATCTCGTGCTGGATCACGGTCGCAAGATATCCGTCCGCTTTCATTGTTTTCTCGACCCCACTTTCATCCAGATATTCGATCTTGATTGATTCTGGTCTGGTTATCTCAGCGGAGATTCCCGGAAAGCAAATCGAACCCTCCTCAAGGCTCTGTGTTTCCTCACTTTTCCAAATGATCTTGGGATTTATCATCGAAAACGGAGTTTTTTTATCATCTTCCTGTACATCGACAACAATCACGCGCTTTAATATACCAACCATCGTCGCCGCTGCGCCAACCGCACCTTCGCGGTAAAGTATGTCTCGTAGGCCGTCACAAAGTGCTCTGATATCGTCATCAACCTGCGTTACCGATTCAGCAACTTCTTTAAATATGGGATTGGGACCCATCACCAATTTTAATTTACTCATATAACAGTTCACATTTATTTGATTATGTTTCTCTTACAACTATACGATAAACTCAAAATTAACCAGTCAATAAACTATGGGGAAATTAAAATGAAAAAATTATTAGTACTATTGTTATTAATGCTGGTGCCAGCCAGTCAATGTTTTGCACAAGCGACCTCACCAGTATGCACCAGCGAAGATCACGATGATCTCGATTTCTGGGTCGGCAAATGGAATGCCGTCTGGGACGGAGGATCAGGCACAAATGAAATCACCAAGGAATATAGTGGTTGTGTCATTCGTGAAGATTTTAAGGGATCAAATCTTCTTGGCATGAGCGTTTCAACCTATTTTCCCGGCGACAAATCATGGCACCAAACCTGGATGGATGAGCAAAACGGTTATCTAAATCTTGATGGATATTACGACGGTGCAGATTATATTTTCCACACCACGCCCGATGCAAATAACCCGGATATCCAGTTACAAATGGTTTTTTCGGATATAAAAAAAGACAGCTTCACCTGGACTTGGATGAGAACCACAGACGGCGGAAAAAATTGGCAGAATAACTGGCAAATAAGCTACACACGGGTTAAATAAATAATAAGACGCGCGAACACCTAATTCTCAGCAAAATCAATACTGTCTTTAAGCATCTGAGAACTTGTCCCACGGCCCTTTGATTGCCAATGTTTTGGTTGGGCTTTGCACATTTACGAACAATATACTCCCGTCGGGCGAGAAGCAGGCCCCGGCAGTTTCACTATTAACTATTAATTTTGCCAACCTATAAAGCGAACCATCAGGCGTAATGCCACGAATGTGATTGATGGTTCTATCATAATGATCTTCACAGACAATAAGATGGCCATTCGGTGCCACCGTCAAATTATCGCCAAGACCAAAAGTGTTCTTATCGTGAGACTCGAAAAATAACTGCAGCTTGCCAGGCTCTTCTTGCTCCTGATCCGTACCTTCATGATCAGACGGAATATACCGCATGACTTGCCCCAGATTTTCAGAACCGCCGGACGTACAGCAGAAATAGATCTCATTATCGCCCCAGATAATACCTTCACCGCGGGCAAACATCACGGCACCACTTTTATACCCGCGCACTCTCAGATCATCCTTTGGACTGTCAATGTCCTCCAGATCAATCCAGCGCGCATCGCGCCAACTGCCCTGCTCCAACGTCACACCGTCCCAATTGCGACTGTCAAATCCCGCCTCTTCACCCTTAAAACCAAGAGCTTGCAGCGTCCCCCCTTTGTCAAGTTCACCATATTGATTGGGTATAAATCTGTAAAACAAACTGTTTGGGCGGTCCTCCGTCATATAAACAATCCCCGTCCGTGGATCCACTGCGGCGGCTTCATGATTGAACCGACCCAAATCCTTGAGGGGCTGTCTTTTACGCAGTGTAGTTTCATCCGCAGGAACCTCAAATACCCAGCCATGATCATGCTGTCCATATTCTCCGGCCGTGACCACGATCTCTTCGCATGTAAGCCAACTGCGCCACGGTGTGATGCCGCCAGCACAGTTTAGTGCTGTTCCTATCAGGCTTCGATATTCGCTTAGTCGATCACCTGTTTCAACATCATATATAATCGTTGTCGTCCCACCTGGAAGTGGCTCGCCTTCATCTGTATGGTCAAACGCAAAGGGAAGCAGAGGTTTCTGCATCGTTGTCATTTCAGGATCGTGATTATCAAGTCCAATTTCATGATTTCTGACCAGCGCCACTTTTGAGCCTTCAAGAGCGAAACACCCCATACCATCAGCCTTATCCGGCACCAGATAGCCATCATCCATCTTATCACCAAGGGCAGAAATAACCTTGTATGAAAACCCCTCGGGCAAATCGAGTATATTGTCCGGATCCGGCGATAGCGGGCCGTAACCCGTAACAGTATTATTGCCTTTGCCGTAAGACAGGCCACTTGTTAGCTGCATTAACAAACCCGCAAAAGCCAGCCTACTGGCACCAACAACAACGTTTCTACGTGATAAACTCATATTTCTTCCCAGTGAACTTATGAATGATAATTGAGGTCTATTTGCCAATTATAGCAATAGGTCAATATATTGTATATGGAATAGATATCTTTATGACATACTTCCGGGATTGTGAACGGCCACTGTTACACTACAAACCTATGACCGAGTTGGCGTCGTCGCTTCAGATCGAACTTGCGTAATCAGCAGAGTACCAAGACCGACAATCATCAACGGTATAAATGGCTCAAACGGCCAAAAGGGGAGCCAGAGTTCAATCTCCTCCGCCCACGCGGGTCCGGTTAGAAAACCAGTAATCTGTTTTTGCCAATAATACCCCGTCGCCGATGCAACAAGCCCGAATAATATAAGCACTGTCCCCAACGTTTTGTATAAAAACGGTGTAGACTGTCCCGGCACGTTCTTCTGTGCCACTTGCTGACGCTGCTTACCCCAAGCCATAATTCTTAAGGCAAATGCGAGAAACCCAGCCCAATAGAAAATGTAATCAATCAGTCTCGGATCCGCAAACGGTTCAAGCGTTGGATAATAATATAAATTCCACCAATAAACACTAAATGGGTAAGCCCACAGGAAATAGACGCCGCCCTTTTGTATCAGTTTCCACTGCGCGGCATTCAAATATTTGCGGCCAAAACTGAAGGATGTCAACACCATGGCGGCTAGGAAGATATAACCAACACTGCCTTCAATTTCATCACGAAAGAAGTATATTTCTTCGAAGTAATAATCACGGATGAAAGTCGATACGATAAATATAAATAAACCCTGCCAAGCCATCGCAACAGCAAAACACAGGCCAATATATTTGCGGTTTCTCAGCCACCACTTGGAGAACGGCCCAGGAAACAATACGTGAAACGACGATGCTGCAACAACCAGATATATGAAAGGAACCGCCCAGCGCACAGAATAGGCAATCATATGGGAAACGTCCTCGCCGTCAGATAAATCAACCTCCATCATGGCAACAAATATGATGAGGGAGATCGGAGTTGCAATAATAAAGAACAGTCTCCACTCATTTATCGTTTTAATTTTCAACATTTTTTGCAGATCAATGTTCATAGTGTCCAATCGCTTACCATTCCCGCAACTTTGTGATCACATTGTATACTATCAAACCATTTCATGGTAGTATTTTGCCAAACCAATTGGTGAAAGTTAACAGGACTTGATAAATCACTTAAAACAACAGGCTTTTAGAGCATTCAAGATTATTGTCGCCTTAACACCATTCCTATTGTCCATGTATCTTCTGTATTGGCTAGAAAAAACTGAAGCTTGGGTGCCCGAAACACCGCACCGTGATAAAATCACCATTGCTATTCTGGTTATTGGGATGGCAATGTCTTTCTTTATCCAGTCATTTTTCACAAAGCCAACGAAGAAATAAGCAAACATACCTTGATGTTCAATATTACCTTGATGCCCCAATTTATTCGCGATAAGATTTCGCGATGTAGTGATATGTTGCTGTACTCGTACTAACATGGTTTGCTATCAGGACCACTTAATATCATCTCAAACAGGATAACCATTTGAGCTACTCTCAAAACACAGTCATGGGCGTTGATCTTGGCACCCAGAGTATAAAGGTGATGATATATCGCCCCGATTCACATGAGGTTCTTGCTGTTACGTCCCAACCTTTGGACTTAATCTCCAAAGAGGATGGCTCCATGGAACAACAGGCTGATTGGTGGATTGACGGATTTAAACATTGCCTGGAAATGATCAATGCGGACATAATAAAAACCGTTGCTGCCATTGGCGTTTCCGGTCAGCAACACGGTTTCGTTCCCCTCAGTAAGAAAGGTGCAGTTTTGGCACCCGTTAAGCTCTGGTGTGACACTTCAACGAAGGCCGAGTGCACGGAAATAATGGATGTTGTTGGTGGTGAAGAAGCGTGTGTAGCGCTCGCTGGTAACCCGATCGCCGTTGGTTATACTGCCTCAAAAATCCTCTGGCTCAAAAAATATAATCCAACCGCTTATGACCGCATGTCGACCATCCTGTTGCCCCATGATTATTTGAATTTTTACCTTACCGGAAATAGGATTATGGAAGCGGGTGATGCATCCGGCACTGGTCTTCTCGACGTGAAAAATAAAACATGGTGTAAACCACTTGTCAAAGCACTAGATGAGGATAGAGATTTAAGCAGTTGCTTACCCAATTTGATAAATGCAGATGACATTGCCGGAACCATTAGCAAGGAAATCGCCGAAGAACTTGGCTTTAATAGCCGGGTTCTAGTGTCCGCAGGCGGCGGCGATAACATGATGGCTGCTATTGGCACAGGAAATGTTGAATGCGGTCAACTAACAGCGAGCCTGGGGACATCCGGAACCTTGTTTGCTTTTCACGACAAACCCGCTATTGATCCAATGGGCGAACTCGCGGCCTTTTGTTCTTCCACTGGTGGCTGGTTACCTCTTCTTTGCACCATGAACTGCACTGTCGCAACCGAACAGATGCGCGACCTGCTGGAAGTGGATCTCGATAAAATGGAAAAGCTTGCCTCCTTTATCCCGCCGGGGGCAAATGGCGTCATAACGGTTCCGTTCTTTAACGGTGAACGTACACCAGCCCTGCCTCGGGCAAAGGCCTCCATCTTTGGGTTAGATACTCATAATACCACAAATGCCCATCTTATACGTTCAACCATGGAAGCCGCCATCTTCAATCTTAAAGCGGGTCTGGATGCCTTCAAGCGATGTGGCATGACGTTTAACGAAGTCACGCTCACCGGTGGTGGCGCCAAAAGTGCGCTATGGAGACAAATTTGCGCTGATATATTAAACCTTCCGGTTAAGGTGTTGATCGTCGAAGAGAATGCTGCATTCGGCGCAGCACTGCAGGCATATTGGGCCCTCAAGAAACATACAGGCGTTCCAAAATCGCTTGAAATTATTTGTAAAGACCATCTTTTTGAAGATGAAAGCAAGAACTGCTCCCCGAATGCAGAAGCGGTCAAACAATACCACGAAATATATGCGAATTATCAATCGTTTGTAAAACTGATCAGCCAACATTACCAGTAGAAAGAAACCCTCATGACAAACACATTTATTGGCGACAAAGAATATTTTAGCGGCGTATCCAAGATTGCGTATGAGGGGCCGGGATCAGACAATCCACTTGCGTTTAAATATTACGACGAGAACAAAAAGATCGGTGAAAAATCAATGAAAGATCACCTTCGTTTTGCTGTTTGTTACTGGCACACCTTCTGTGGTACCGGTGCCGACCCATTTGGCCCCGGCACACAGGTTTTCGAGTGGGATGATGCGCCGGATGCGATGGATGCCGCACGTCAGAAAATGGACGCGGCGTTTGAGCTGTTCACTAAACTAGGCGTTCCCTATTATTGCTTCCATGACATTGATATGGCACCGGACGCTGATAGCGTCATTGAGCGCGAAAAAAACCTCGCCGCCATGGTCGCGCTTGCGAAAGAACGACAAAATGAAACAGGAATGAAGCTGCTTTGGGGTACAGCCAACGTATTTAGCAATCCGCGATATATGAACGGTGCCTCTACAAATCCAAATTTTGAAGTGCTCGCCCACGCGGCTGCGCAGGTTAAAGGCGCGATTGATGCAACCATCGAGCTAGGCGGTGAAAATTATGTTTTCTGGGGCGGCCGCGAAGGCTATGCCTGCCTGCAAAACACAAACACAAAACGCGAACTTGATCATCTCGCACAGTTCCTTGGGACGGCGCGCGATTATGGCCGCGCTAACGGATTTAAAGGAACCTTTTTGATTGAGCCAAAACCGATGGAGCCAACAAAACATCAATATGATTTTGATGCTCAAACAGTAATCGGGTTCCTTCGTCATCACGGCCTCGATAAAGATTTTAAACTGAACATCGAAGCCAACCACGCTACCCTCGCGGGACATACGTTTGCACATGATCTTCAGATGTGCACCGACGCTGAAATGCTTGGCAGCATCGATGCTAACCGCGGTGATCCACAAAATGGCTGGGACACCGACCAGTTCCCCATCGACATGTATGACGCAGTCCACGGAATGATGGTCGTGCTCGAAGGTGGTGGTATTGGAACGGGCGGCCTTAATTTTGATGCAAAAACCCGCCGCGAAAGTACCGACATGGAAGACATTTTTATCGGTCATATTGGCGGTATGGATGCCTTTGCTCGCGGCCTCGAAATTGCTCACCGCATCCTCAGTGAAAGCCCGTTGCCTGCGCACAAAAAAGCGCGCTATGCCAGTTTCGATAGCGGCAAAGGCGCAGATTTTGAAGCCGGAAAGTTATCACTCTCCGATCTACGTGATCTAGCGGCTGAGAACGGCGAGCCGGACAGCATCAGCGGTAAGCAGGAATGGTACGAAAACGTCATCAATCAATATTTGCTCAGTGCGAAGTGAGCGTCAGAACCCCGATTTCAATTGAATTTGAGCAAGTTTTCTATTATTTCCTTAAAAACGGAACACGGAGTTTGTTTTTATCAGCACGCAAAGCAATACCAATATGGCAAGATTTATATTGTTCTGATGGTAGACGATCTTCTAAGCATTAAAATCGTAATTGATCCGATCCCAATCAGGACGACAACTAAATTGGCCAACCAACCAACTATCGGAATAAAGTTGATCATCGCAAGAATAATCAGACCACAGCCAATAACAAGCAGTTTGGTTCCTATTTTTTCAGATTTTACGCCCATGGAGCCGGCGACACGCCAGAAAATGACATATGTTCCAAGCAGGTAACCCAAAGTCCAAAAAATAACAATCGCAAGTATTATGAGTGGGATGAGTGGCAGACCAACTATAGTCGTCGCACTAACTGGCACCGACCCGTATAAAATGGCCATTCCAAGCAATCCAAACAGAAATGATTTGCCAGGATTGTCGGACGCACGACTTCGCAAACCCTCAACCATCTCCGGCTTAAAGGCAATAAAAACAGCTGCAATCGTGAGAAATAATGCGAGAGTGATTAGAAAAACTGAAATGATACTAAAAGCCACCGCCCAGATGGGTGGCCTTCTCCCATCAATTGCTTCATTTAAATCATCGAACATTCCTGAAGCGGACAGCTTTGTATATTGAACGCGGTCTGACGATATCACGGATGCTGGAACTTCAACTTCCTCTGGCGATGAATATTTGAGAGTTCCTAATATCTTTGCATTCTGACCAAAAGAAATTTGTGCGCCAGTTATTCGCACATCGCCCTTGATTGAAGAATTCAGAACGATGTCACCACCTGCTGCAACAAGGCTTCCAGATAATGGAGCATCTATTGTCACTTTTCCTGCTGCTATGCGAGTGTTTTTGCCAACAGAAGCGCTCCTCTTAAGGCGAACATTAAAGCCTGATGCCGTTACGTCTTCCCCGACCGAGGACTCAATTGAAACGCTTAGTCCTGCTGCGTAAAGATCTTTACCAACTGAGTTTTCGACTTCGACGTCGAACCCGGCAATGTGAGCATCCTCCTCAACTTCAACATCAAGGGTCGCAGCAAACCCTGAAACAAAAATATCTCCTTGAACATTTTGAGGATATGATGACTTTGAACCACCTAAATAAACATCACCACCGACCGAAAAACTTTCCTGTGCATAGGCTTGGCTGGAATTAAGAAATACTATGAATAGAAGAAATCGTAAAATATGAATAAGCGTCATGAGATAATCCCTGCGTGTATAATCAAAATGATAAAATTATCGTCCATGAAGGGTAGACAGTCTCAAGACAAACATATTGATTCGCATCAATATGATGTCGTTTCACAAATCATCGATTGATCAAATAGGATGCGTATCTTCTTGTTTTTATAGACGCGTCATCAGCCCTAAAATCCTTTTGGTTAATTATTAGTTCTACTTCTGGCTCTAAATCAGATAAATCTTTCATATCCTGAAGTGCACTTTCGCCCCCACTGCCACCCAAGGTCACGAAAAAAGCAATACTTGAAAATTTACTCGAATATTTCATCAGATAACTGCGTACTGGGCTCGCCACATGGCCTGCCCATACGGGTGAACCAATGATGACAAGATCAAATTGACTAGGGTCATTTTCAATATCATTAATTGGTATCACTTTTTTGGAAAGAGCATACCAAGCCCGCTTCAAGTAGTTCCATATTCCTTTGCCAAACACCGGGGTGTGGATTGCTTCAACCACAGCACCTGTTTCGTTTGCGATGTGCCGAGCTACCTTCTCGGTATTTCCGGTATCAGAATAATAAATAACAAGGACCGTTTTTTCCATTTTCTTCTCCTGTTTAAACCATAGTTTTAACAGAGTCAGAATATGGATAGTTGATTGAAATCAATATCAACAGAGAGATTTTCAATTATTGTCCTATGAGGTTTTCAATCTGCAAATTGAAACTCTTATCAATTAAAAACACGCTGTGATCAGGAATTGCAATCCACTCATCATGTGTAATGGGTTCAGAAGCAATATCGATAGCAGTGTAATCAACTGAAGGAACATGATGAATATGAGGAAAGCCACAAATTTCGCAGTTGTAAACACCCTTATGCTGAGCGTAGTAGAGACTGCGGCCAATACGGCTTCCGTATATAATTTGACCGTCGGACAAAAGAATATTAAGGCCCATCACGCCTTCGGGGGCGTACTTCTTCGACCATTGACAGGTTCTTTGAATGGCTTCCCTAAGGTTTTCAATTACCGTTCTT
>CAXBLS010000123.1:0-10245 GCA_963976585.1 uncultured Kordiimonadaceae bacterium | reverse complement strand
ATGATAGAAAGAATCAAATGGATATTATGATTGCTGAACAGGGTGTAATGTTTGATGGTGTTGCACATCCTGGATTAAAAGTTAGCCGTGATGAAGCTACTCTGATGAACTCCTTAGCCGTTAAACTTCGATTATGTCAATCAAGCAGGACAAGGCCGGATAGTGCAAGTTTGAAAACTGCAAATTTAGGTAGACGACCTTGGGACCCCGAAAATCCGTTCTTAAGCGATGGGTAAACGCCCAAACAGAAAACCAGATTCATTTTAACGCTCACCAGAATAAATTGTAAGCGATTGTTTCTAGGTATTATTAATATATATATATTCCAAGAGAAATTGATGACAATGCACTAACTCATGTCAATTACATACATTATTTCTCGGACTGACGTGGTAAAACTCATTTACTAATGGATAAAAGTTAATCAACATTCTGCTTGCTGAAAAATGCAACACTATTTAGCCGCTAAAAATCATTTTACTGAAAATGCTGCCGTGTTCTATTGGCAAAGGCAACGAGTGAAAGCATAACAGGGACTTCAACCAGTACACCCACGACTGTTGCAAGAGCGGCACCTGAGTGCAGACCAAATAAACTAATAGCCACGGCCACGGCAAGTTCAAAGAAATTGGAAGTACCAATCAGCGAAGCGGGGGGCTGCGATATTGTGCGGCACTTTCCACAGATAAGACCAGCCATAAGCAATGACGAAAATACTGTAGTTTTGTATATCCATACGTCGAATTTACTCGACGCATTATGATGTTATTGTTATGTGGCAATATGTTAAAGTGGAGGATTTCTTGAGACATTAAGTTTTTCACTAAAACCTTGCATCGGTATCTCAACATTTTGTTTCTTGCCATCTGATAATTCTATGTCTATCTTTATGGTATTAACTTTTCGAAACATCCCAATATCAAGTTGTGAGTTAACGTTTGTTATATTTTCAGCATCTCGAAACTGTTTACCACCAACAACGACACATGTATTCTTATACTCTCTCAGTTTAATTTCAGACATGCCTGGAATTGATAATTTACCACTCACACACGATCCTTTTGTTGATGTAACATTAAGTTGCATTTTACGTTGATCGTAACTGATGAAATATAACAATATGCCTTCGCTAGATGCGTAGTAGTAAGCTATACCCTCCCGACAGCCACCACGACCAACGACCTCACACTTTCCTTGCCATTCTTGTTCGACATAAGTGCTACTCCAATCATTTGGTAAATCTCGCGCGTATACAGTTGAACATAGTACTAATGCAAAAATTGACGTCAACCAAATCATAGTTTGTTTAATCATTCTCAATCTCCTTATATTTTAAATATACAAAAATGTCTCATACCACATAACTAGAATTATACGTCCGAAATGACGCAATATATTACGTCAAAAATAAAATCATCTAACATTTCAAGATGCATGTTATCTCTTTAATGTATGTCGTCAAAGTATTTTGGACTAGAGACTACCTGAATTAAGAGACGGTTTAGCTCGTCAGGTTTAAATGTTTTTATGTTAATTGAGGGAAACTTTGGAAGGACTAGGCTGTTTAGTTGCGAGCGATAATAATGCAACTGGAAATTTTCAGAGTCAGGATGATATACAACAATTGATATTTTTAATTGTTCATAACCTCAGGACTATTGAGGGCTATATAGAATTAGTGCCTTAGCGAGCGATCGAATAAAGTATCTTGATTATCTGAAGCGAACTTAGTAAACAACAACCTGTCCATGTGGCGGGTTTTTTATTGCTTACTATTGACGACATTTTCCTACACATAGCCTACACACAAGAAATTAAGAAGGATAATATTTTACCTTACCATCGTAACGCGTTGATTTTAATGGTGGGCGGTTCGGGAATTATCTCGAACCAGAAAAAAGAGAATTTACCAGAGAATAGCCGTAATCACAAGGAATCTGAAATAGCGCTAAGTACTACTTTTAGTGCAGAAACATGCCGCGAACTTTTCGATACGCTGGCGCAATGGAACAGTTATCTTGAAGATCATGTTCCATACTTTCAAACTCAGACACAGGAGCCGACACCATGAGCGGCTCTATCAATACTTTATCTGTGGGTGATGCATTCTCTGTCAGTGCTGCCCGCCCCCGCAAAAAACCAAAACGGCGCTATACCCCGCCGTTTTCTTCGCGCCTTACAGTCGAAGAACGTAAACGGCTGGATGAAATGGCTGGCAATCAACCGCTCGGATCATATATTCGTGATCGCTTATTTGGCGAAAAGGTCGAAAAACGTCGCAAGGTTAAAAAGCCTACCGTTGATAGCGCTATGCTGGCTATGGTGTTGAGTGAATTGGGCCAGTCGCGGCTGGCTTCGAATATCAACCAACTCGCCAAAGCCGCCAATATGGGTGCGCTGGATATAACCCCGGAAATTGAGCAAGAGATTGAACAGGCCTGCCAAGAAATCCAGACCATGCGAGCATTGCTCATCGCTGCGCTTGGCGTGGTGCCGGAAGATGACGAATGATCCTTGTTGGCAACCAGCGCGGCGGGGCCAAGAATTTAGCTTTGCATCTGCTCAAAGAAGAAAACGAGCATGTCGAAGTCCATGAAGTGCGCGGCTTTGCCTCATGTAATCTCATGGCCGCGCTGAATGAAGCGCATGCCATCAGCAAAGCCACGCGCTGCAAACAGTTTTTGTTTTCCTTAAGCCTTAATCCGCCCAAAGATGAAAATGTTTCAACCGAAACATTTGAAAAAGCCGTAGAGCAAGCCGAAGAAAGACTTGGCTTAACCGGTCAACCCCGCGCCATCGTTTTTCATGAAAAAAACGGGCGCAGGCATTGTCATGCCGTCTGGTCGCGGATCAAGGTGGATGAAATGAAAGCGGTGCAGCTTTCATTTACCAAGCGTAAACTGAACACCTTATCCCGTGAATTGTTTCTGGAACATGGCTGGACGATGCCTGACGGGCTAAAGCAATCTCACGCCCGTGATCCACGTAATTTTACGCTGGCACAATGGCAACAGGCCAAGCGGATCGGCAAAGACCCGAAACAGATCAAAGCGGTGTTTCAGGAATGCTGGTCGATCAGCGATACACAAGGTGCTTTTGCCCATGCCCTGAAAGAACACGGCTATGTTCTGGCCCGAGGCGACCGGCGCGGCTTTGTCGCGGTGGATCACCGGGGCGAAGTGTTTGCCGTATCCAAATGGGCCGGAATCAAAACCAAGGAAGTGCGCGCCAGATTGACCGATGAACAAAACCTGCCGTCGGTCGATGAAGCCAGAATTCGGATTGCCAAGGATATGACCGTGCGACTGGATACGCTGTTCCAAGAACAAGCAAACGCATTTGAAACCCGCATGGCCCAGTTGGAAGAAAAGCGGCAAAACTTAACGCGCCAGCACAAAGCCGAACGGCAACAACTCCGCGATTCACAACATCTGCAATGGCAACGCAAACAGCAAGAATGGCGCGATAATTTTAATAAAGGTTTTCGCGGTCTGTTTGACCGCATGACCGGAAATCGTCGAAAAATCCAAGAACGCAACGAGCAGGACGCATGGCAGGTCAAAATGCGTCAGCAACAGCAGCGTGATACGCTGATTTTTAATCAGCTCGAAATTCGCCGTTCCTTGCAATCGCGCATTGAACGGTTGGAAACGCTGAAGTTTCACCGATTGGATGAACTGGAGCACGATAAATCACAGTATCAAGCTATGCGTGAACAACGCCTTGAACAGTTAGAGGCACAACGCCGGGAACATAACCGCAGCCGACCCGAGCCTCGCCAGCGCGGCCCGGACTGGTCGCGATGATACAGCGCCAAAGTGTGGATATATCAGGGCAGAATCATCCAAACCCCGGTGCGGTTGAATGAACGTAGTGTAAAGTTTGATTTTCGGGATCAGGTGCGCTTGGTTTTGCCTCTTGCGGATGGGATTCAATATAAGCAACCACCTCAGACAAGCTACCGTGATCTTCGATTTCAGAAAAGCGTGTTTGAAATAATTCCAGCGAAGCCTTAACCTCGACAAGGGCGGCCACTTCCGGCGGCATATCTGCCGTTACCGTATCCGGCAAACGGGCATACGCCGTTTGCACGTCAAGGGCGGGATCGTCATCAAACCAAGAGGCCAGATAACGTTTTGTGCTGGCTACAGATTCACTAAGAGATTCAGCCGCCTCATGGGCAAGGTGGACAGTGCCATTCTTGATTGCTGCGTAATTATCATAGACTTTTTCAGTGATATAGCCGGTTCCAACACCGCCGCCAATGCCACCGATAACACCGCCCACAACTGTTCCAACACCAGGCAGGATCATCGTACCAATTGCTGCCCCAGCCAAAGCACCGCCAGCCCCTCCGACATTAGAAGCTGTCTCAACCGTTCCTGAGCGCTTTGCGGCCTCCAGATCACCATGCACAAGATCAAGCTCTGTTTCCCCGTAGGGCACCGCAGATTCATAAAATATTTCTGCCGCCTCGGCTTTAGAGCTCCCCGTGGCCAAAGCGAAGGTTGAGGTCAAGCCGCCGATAACAGCTCCGCCAATAAGACCCGCATTTTTCCCAAGCCGTCTCAGAAAGCTAAAATCAGCCTTTCCGGGAGCGGCATTGTCAACGATATCTGCACCGCGGATCAGTTGAGATTTTTGCGTGGAAGGCATATCTTGCATTAAGTCGGCTTGTGAAACGAGAGTATGCTTCGCCCCGGCGCTGCTGTCCGGGAGGGAAGAACCAAATTGCCCGCCCCAGGCTTTAGAGGTATCGACCCCGACCAATGCGCCGTTTTCGTCTATGGCGTACTTAAGTTTGCCCATCTGTTCGGTTGATAGAGCAGAAACGGCCAGCCGCGTTTCATAAAGCCCCGTCGGAGAGCTCAAGGCGATACCCTTAAAGATATGACGCGGCAGGCCTTCGATATTCCCACCATCTAAATGTGTCATAAGAGGAAGTTCCGTCTGAACGTAAACACCGCTATTTTTGGCAAAGGGCGTCATTGTGACGGTTGAAAGGTGGGCATTCTCCGCTACAAAACGCCCGGAAATTTTATCAAAAAGACCGGGTGTAATGCGTGTCCCGTCCGGGGCTGTGGTGCCATAAAGAACTTTTGTGTTTTCTACTGGCCCTACTGAATTTTTAAGTGCTTCTTTAAATCTATCATCAGATACAAGCTTCATAGCCGAAGTATTATCAACTACACCTAGATTGGGACTTGTACCCGCGACGCCATTTGCGGCGTGATATGTATACAATCCATTTCCATCGGGTTGAAGCGGACCGCTATAGAGCATTATTGTTTGGGTTGTCTTCGGGAGCTTTACGGACTGTTCTTCAACGAAAGAAAGCAGTTGCTCAGCAGGAATCGGCGCGGCAACGTCTTTTGCGACCGCTTTGTTATTTTCTTTTATAAGTTCTAATACGTCTTCTAATTCCATACACACCCCGGATTAGAATTTTTATTTTATGGCGGAATAAACTCCGCTGTTACTGTTTTTAAATTTCTGTGACTGTAGCAATCTCCATGAACTTCATAGGCTTGCTTGATCATTTCAAGAATTTCCATCCGCTTGTTTTGCATATTTGATGGAATTTGAACTTGAAAAAATTTCCAATGGACATCGTATTTCTCGTTTGGGGCCACACCCTCTATATTGGATATCATTTCTTGTGCGTACATTTTTATACGCTCACCTTCCCAATAAAATGAGAATTCGTGAAGTCCAGGCATATCTATTATGGCTGCCTTATCACAAATCAAGTAAGCTCCAGTTTCTGGGTCTATCGTACGTCTGTTTTCATGCTCATTTACAAATGCCATTTTTAACGATTCCATTTTCTTGCAAAATCATCCTATTGTTGCCTATACACTCTATAGCATTAATCCTAAGATTTTGTAAAAATCTCAAGAGATTATGGACAAAGCCATAGGGCTTTTGGCCTAAAATGCCCGCAACCAACGGGCGCACTTTAAACAGGCCGGTTTTAAAACGGCGTGTTTCATCCCGCCGACGAAAGCGCAAGATTTCGGCGGCGGGAATTTTTAGCCCCTCAAACAAAAAAGCGCTGCCAGCTTCAAGCAGGCAGCGCCTTGGTTTTTAATGATTCCAGAAAATGTGAACTTCTTCGTAGCCTTTTTCTATGGTGAAAATATCACCGCTTAATTCCATATCACGTCCCATTCTTTCATAGTCGATATAGTAAGAGAGGTTTTCAGGAATCTGCGTGGTTTCTTCTGTGAGTTCCTGCGCATAATCAGCCAGTGATTTATAACAGCCGGAATAATTTTCTTCTGCCGCTGTTCTGGATTCCTCCAGATCACCGCCGAAATTGTTCAACAACTCCCCGCCTATTTCTGGATATTCTTCGATAAAGCAGGCGATTTCATGCGCGGCTTCAATTCCTTCATATTCACCCAAGCTGTAACCATTAAATCCTTCATAGTCGTGAATGGCGTATTCTTCCGCGAACCCTTCGGGGCTATTTGCCAGCATTTTGTTAATTTGTGCCCAAATATCATCCAGATCATCGGTGGCATTGATCCACACACCATGAAGTTTTCCATTATTGTATGCGGCCAAATCTGCAACGTAAACTTGCGATTCCCCGTGGTCTTGCCACGGGGAGCATTATAGTTTGTGTTTTTGAAGTCAGCGTAGCGCGCCGTTTTTGGTTTTCTGCGCCGTAATACCCCGCGGTCTTGCCGCGGGGATAGGTGCAGGGCGCGCGGAGCAAATTTATTTCTGATTTCGGTGCTCATAGTCTTTCTCCTTAAATCGGTGTTGAGGTTCTGAGCGAAGCGTTTTTGCCTCGCGCATAACCTCTGCCGACTAGGGCGACTAAGGCGGTGGTGAAAAAGTCCAGAAAAATTGCGGAGGGTCTATTCAGCGCAGCGCCAAATGGAAACCGTCATTTTTCTTTACTTTTGAGGGGGCAAGACCCCCTTCATCTTTTTTGTACCAAGCGCACCTCCTGGTGCGGCAAACCCTTTGTTCTTAGTAATGCAACACTGGCTGGCTTTTGCAGCCAGTCATAAAATAATCAGCTTTCACCGCCTTTTCGTAAAGAAAGGCGCACTGATCCCAACCTTTTATAAATCTAAAAAAATGCGCAGACGATAAATGAGAACTGCAAGCGCGATACCGCGCTTCTCCATATATTGCGACCACAGGTGCAGTTTTTCATCATCTGCGCGCACCCGGCCTTATCAAAGGCTGCGATTAGCGCGGCCTTCAACATCAGGAGGTTAAAATGAAACTGATTATAAAATTTGAACTGGCAGCAAAAAGCGAAACTGAGCTTTACGCATTATTGAGATTAAGAGAAGTCTTTAACGAACTTGTCAGAAGTGAACCTGATACCTTTTAACGGAGAAACGCACTGGCATCATTGGAAAATATTCAAAGAGAAATTGGTTCAAGGACACCCGGTTTCTAATATCTGCTTCGTCACTTCTTCATTCTCAATGAATTCGCAATAGCCAAAAATTTTACCCAATTGCATCAGGGGTCATATGACAAAGAAGACTGACAGGCTGCGACGACCGCACGGCCACTCTTTAAAGTGGCTCTGATGATACTGCTCAGATCAGTAGTGGTTTGTGCATAAGCACCGATATATCCCGAATGAATGAGATCAAGGAACCCCTCTTGACGCAAATACCGCCCGTCAAGTGACTCGTAACTGACACGAAAAGCTCCCCTCGGTCCCTTGCAATCGGGATTGCTACGAAGAACCCTAAAATGTCCGATTGGCATTGTTACAGCACTTTTTCCCAAAGTAGCATCACGCCTGACAAATCTGAGATAGAAGACTTCTGGATTAATCCTGTATTCAAGCGACCCAGGAGTATGAGACCGACCAAAACGTTTCATTCTCTCCATTTCTTTGTGTAATTGCTCATCGGGTCGGTACAACCAGTCCGTTCCGCCGTTTTTTCGGTCGGGCTCCAACATTTTATACTGCACCATGACAACATTTTTCTTAACGGCATTCAAATAAATCAGGTCAACACCAAGCACTTCCTCAAGTGGGCGTTTGTTCGCCGTGATAATTTCAAGAACTTCTCCCCCTTTCCTAAATATGGCTCGTCCAGTGAGATCACTATAGGAAAGTTTGAATCCGGGAACTACTCTAGCATCGTGTTCAACGACCGCATCTTCTAGAATATTGACTCGTGCCAGAGATGTCTCTCTATCATCTACAATATCGACAAAACTTGCTGCCTCGCCCCCGGACAGCCCGAAGGTCTTGAGTGCAAGTGCAAGTGCATCTTCCTGGAGAGCATTGTTTCCAGAATATGTGGTTGGGACATTGAGAGATGTCACAACAGCATGCATGGCTCGCCGATTTACAGTCCGTTCGGCAAGCTTCGCAACCAGATGGCCACTCAGGGTGGGTGAAAGCCGTATGATTGAAGCAGTCGATTTGATACGGGTACGGAAGATGGATTTGAGAGCCTTGTCACTAACTAAATTCAGCAACGCTTTTTCCGAGGAAGGTGAAATTGGTTGTGCAGCTATTATTTTTAAACGGCTCTCAAGCGTAGTGACGGAACTGCGTGATTTCAACAACCCGAAATGCGCTTCTTTTTTATTCTCATAGGTTTGACCAATGAGGATACAGGCTGTCGGAACCCGAACATTTTCAAGTGACAAATATGAACGTGCAATTGTGAATTCGTGCGTACCGCGCCGGGAATTTCTAAGGCTCTCCCATTCATCTTCTGAGAACCGAAAAATAGTAAGCGGCTTATTGCTAACTAGTGTTATAAGTTCTGTTAACCAATTCGGGTTCGACATTTGATATCTTCAAGTTTGTACCATTAATAAGACCTAATTCCCTATTTGCCAAACAGTCTTATAAATGGCATCTTTTTTAGTAAATTGTAAATGGCACATAATCTTGGTCCGCCTATTTTTCATTCCACCGTCTAACTGATTACAAGATTTAAACTGGCAGCAAGAAGGCATTAAAAATCAGAAGCACAGCACTTTGTTAGCACTACTTTGTCCAATACGCATAAGTTGAAGCTGATTTTGTTGAAACCGATGAAGGATCGATTAAACCAACCAATTTTTTGAAGCGAGTACGGCAATTTGCATTAGATTTAAGGCGCTCACTGATAGTAAGCTTTTTACCTGGCAAGCTAAGCATTATTTCAACTTCGCGAGGGGAGAACCCTTGAATAAGTCTGTGATAATAGGGAACAGCAGCATTAGACACACCATAAGAATTACCTGAAGCACAAGTAATAACAACTGTAACAAGTTCTTCTTTAACTGTATCTGGTATTGCACCTTGTTCGCTTAGCTGCAGCAAACGCTCAGCAAAGGGAGGCTCATTATAAAAATTGTCCATTGCTTGGTGTGCCGCCAAAAGACGTTTAGATGCATTTGATAGTAGTGAATGAAACTCATGCTCTCCAAGAAGAGCCAACATGCCTAGCCGCTCAAAAAACTGTTGAGATGCTTTGTGTCGTTTTTCATCCCCTCCAGCTATATAATCATGGTGACGATTAATGAGGTCAGATTTCGCTTTAGGGGTGAAATGTGGAGCAAATTCAGCAGCAATCATAAGTGCGTTTACTCTGTACTGCTCAACACTAGCAGGATCACTATATATTCCATGGAGAGTACCAAACAGCAAATATTGTTGCGCTTCATGTGTTTTACTTATTCTATCCACCCATTGATTTTTCTGTTCGTCAGAAAATTTTGTGCCTTTAACGGCCACCATAAAAGCGGATATATCAACACCAACAGGATTCTTTTCATTACCTAATGCATATTTTGCGCATCGGTTTGCAAATCCAATAAATTCATGATCATCTATTTTTCCAACCACAGGGTGAGCAGCTGAAAAATTATTTCTTATATCTCTGCACTGATCTAAGAAAAAATAGCCATCTTCTGTGATTAAGTTGAGCTTAAGGCACAAGCTTAATAACTCAGCATCCTTTAAATCCAAAAGTGCACACTCGTCGAATTTTGTTTTACTAAGTATTTGCTCAACAACAGGAAGACCAAATCTTTTCACTTTTTCACGAAGTTCTATTACTGACGCATTCCATATATAGTTAATTGCGCTATCGAATAATCCAGCAGCTACAGCAACACACATTCGAGCCAATCCTTCAGCACGCAAAGCTGGAGGAATTTTGTTCATTACCCCCGGAAGATTATCCCAGGCAGTTTCTATTTGGCTATGTCACAATTAACTGTTGAATTGAGTGTCCAATGTGTATCAAGATGTAG
>CAXBLS010000122.1:0-10291 GCA_963976585.1 uncultured Kordiimonadaceae bacterium | reverse complement strand
CGTGATGTTACGGTTTTGATCTTTGTCCAGAAACGAACCCCTTCCGGGCCGTACATATGGTGATCACCAAATATGGACCTTTTCCAACCACCAAAGCTATGAAAAGCGAGCGGAACAGGTAGGGGGACATTAACACCGACCATGCCCACTTTAATTTTACGGGTAAAGTTGCGTGCGATATCACCGTCGCGGGTAAAGATACATGTACCGTTTCCATATTCATGGTCCTGGACCAGCTGGACAGCGTCCTCGTAGCTGCTTGCTCGCACAACAACAAGAACGGGACCAAAGATTTCCTCTGTGTATACGGACATGTTTTTGGTGACGTTATCAAGGATTGTTGGACCGCAAAAATAACCATCTTCCTTGCCTTCTGGACCTTCAAATCCACGCCCATCAAGAACCACTTTCGCGCCTTGGCTTTCACCTTCCGAAATAAGTCCTTTAACGCGGGCACAGTGTTCTTTGGTAATGAGCGGTCCCATTTCGTTGCCAGCAACCATGCCGCAACCGACTTTGATATTTTCCGCCTGATCTTTGATTTTTGCGATCATTTCGTCGGCGACATCATCGCCAACGGCAACCGCAACAGAAAGTGCCATACAGCGTTCGCCAGCGGATCCAAATGCTGCTCCGATCATAGCGTCGACCGCTTGATCAATATCAGCATCAGGCATGATGATAGCGTGGTTTTTGGCACCACCAAGTGCCTGAACGCGTTTATTATGGGCGGTTCCTGTATGATAAATATATTCGGCGACCGGGGTTGAGCCCACGAAACTTACCGCTTCAATACAATCATGTTTGAGGATATGGTCGACGGCAACCTTATCACCGTGAACCACGTTGAAGACCCCGTCCGGAAGGCCTGCTTCAGAAAACAGACGCGCCATAACATTGGCACAGGACGGATCACGTTCAGAGGGTTTTAGGATAAATGTATTGCCGCAGGCGATGGCAAGCGGAATAGTCCAAAGCGGCACCATAGCCGGGAAATTAAATGGTGTGATTGAGCACACAACACCAAGCGCCTGACGGGTGTTATAGACATCAATGCCGCCACCCACCTGTTGGGAATATTCACCTTTTAACATTTCAGGAATACCACAGGCGTTTTCAACAATTTCAAATCCGCGGGTAAGTTCACCCATGGCATCGTCCCACACTTTTCCGTGCTCTTTCACCACATGTTGGCACAGTTCATCGCGATTTTTATCAAGAAGTTCGCGAAATTTGAACATTATTGAAACACGTTTCATAAGTCCTGTATCTGACCATGTTTCGAATGATTCGCTTGCGACGGCGACGGCTGCATCAACATCTGCGGTGCTGGCAAGTCCGACTTCGCCCTGCACGACGCCGGTCGACGGATCATAAATTGGAGCAACGCGATCTCCCGTTGCTTCTACAGTTTTGCCGCCAATATAATGGTCTACTTTATACATATCTTTGTTCTCTTTAAATTTAGGGTGTCTATTTGATTTCGTTAGCTGCGTTTTGCAGCGTCTCGAATATCGGATCCAATTCTTGTTTTGAACTTGTCAGGATCGGTGCTACGGCGATTGTATCACCATTTGATCGAATTCCGATACCAAGTTCGTATGCTTTGAGGAAGAAGTCATATGCACGGGCGCCAACCACACCATCGCGTTGGGCAATGGTGAGACCGCCAGCAAGACCAATATTGCGAATATCGGTAATGTGAGGACATCCTTTTAAGCTGTGCATTCCATCTTCAAAATGTTTAGCATTTTCTTTGACGCGGTCATATATGCCTTCTTCTTTATAGATGGCCTGTGAGGCAAGCCCTGCGGCTACGGCAAGCGGATGGGCGGAATAGGTGTAGCCGTGGAAAAATTCCACGCCTGCTTTTGTGCCGTCCAGGAAACAATCATAGATTTTATTGGATGCGACAACGCCACCCATAGGCACAGCTGCGTTATTAATGCCTTTTGCCATGGTGCAAATATCTGGTATCACATCAAAATAAGTGGCAGCATTGGCTTCGCCAAGGCGGCCAAAGGCGGTGATCACTTCATCAAAAATCAGAAGAATGCCGTTTTTTTCTGTAATTTCGCGAAGCTTTTTAAGGTAACCTTTTGGCGGCACAAACATGCCCGCAGAACCAACCATGGGCTCAACGATTACTGCCGCAATGGTTGAGGCATCATGTAGGGTGATCATTTGTTCAAGCTCGGCGAGATACTTCATTGGGTCCGAATTCGGTTCACCTCGCGTAAAAGCATCTTCGCTTGCATCATAGGGAAATGGCATGTGATCAACGCCGCTAAGGAGGCTTCCAAAAAATTTTCGGTTATTGACCATGCCACCGACCGAAATACCACCAAAGCCAACACCGTGGTAACCGTTTACGCGGCCGATCAGGCGTGTTCGCGTACCTTCGCCGTTTATACGGTGATATGCGAGGGCCATTTTAAGGGCGGTATCAACGGCTTCCGAGCCGGAGTTCGTAAAAAACACATGATCTAATGTTCCAGGAAATTGATCAGCGATAACATTTGCCAGTTCAAACGCCCCTTCATGGCCAAAATTAAAAGCGGTTGAATAATCAAGTTCACCAGCCTGCTTTTGAATGGCCTCGGTAATTTTCGGATGGCAATGACCAAGGTTCGAACACCAAAGGCCGGAGAAGGCATCAAGAATTTGACGTCCGTCTGTTGTTTGGTAATAAAGTCCTTTAGCGCTTTTATAAAGGCGGGGCGCTTCTTTAAAAGCCCGGTTCGGTGTGAATGGCATCCAATAGGCAGCCAGATGATCATTTTTATTTTCTGTGTGGTTCATAGAACAATACCAAATATTTTGCAGTTGAGAAACCTTATAAAGATATCCTAAATAAATCAATCAATTCAACTGTTTTATCGCTCACATTAAGTGGTTGAAATTATTGTAATAAACTTTTAAACTGTTTAGTATTTTAAACGAATAAACAGGTGAAAAATGGTCGATGTGGCGAATCAGCTTAGATTAATGCGCGAAACAGTGGGTATTTCGCAGCGGGAACTTGCGCGAAAAGTGGGCGTAAGCAATGGCACGATATCGCAGATTGAGAAAGGAAAAAGTGATCCGTCTGTAGGACTTCTCAGGCAGATACTCGAGGGGCTCGGCTTATCGATTGCCGATTTTTTTGAAGAGCGGGTTCAGCCGCGCCAGAAAATATTTTTTAACTGTGACGAGTTTGTCGATGTTGGCTCTGGCAACGTTCAGTTTTTTCAGATGGGCGCCTCAACAGCAGGGCGACAAATTCAATTTTTAAAGGAAATATACGCTGGTGGAGCATCAACGGGACATAAATCTCTCGTTCATGAGGGAGAGGAGGCAGGCATTGTTCTAAGTGGGCAACTTGAAGTTACCGTGGGCGACCAGCGCCGGATTTTGAGTGCAGGTGAAGGATACTATTTTAACAGCAGCACACCCCATAGCTTTCGCAATATAGCGAAAGTGCCTTGTGAGCTTATTAGTGCTTGTACACCACCATTTTAACATTGTATTCTTTGCCAAATGAAAAAAGACGCACAAAATATAGAAGATCTGGTTGCGAGGTACCTGTCTTATTGGGACAAGTCGGATATCGACGGACTGATGTCCATGTACGCGAAAAGCATGAAATATCATGATATGCCGTCTAGCGAAATTATCGACTATGGCGATCTTAATCAGTTTTTGACAGATACATTTTCGCTTGTTCAGGATCACCGCATTAAGCTTAATCAGACGACCGTCATCGAGGCGAGTTCGGCTTTCGTGCACTGGACCCAAAACTTTGTATCCAGTGATACCGGACGCAAAGTTCAAGTAAACGGGGTGGAGTTAATCTTGTTTAGAGACGGATTGATCAACCGCATTCATGAATTTTACGAATATCAAACTGTTGGCTCCCTGTTGATGCCTTTGGCGGCGGCGGGCACGGACGCGGAGAAAATGACCAAGCTTGGGCTAAGCACGGAAATGACCCGGCAAATAGCATTGGAGCTTTCCAATTATATGGAGAAAGACAGGCCTTATCTTGAGCCGGATCTGACGCTGGCGACGGTCGCTACTCACTTGGGTTACACTCGAAATCAGATATCATTTGTGATAAATCACGTGCTTGATAAGACATTTTATGATCTCATTAACGGACACAGAATTGACCACGCTATTTCCGGAATGTCTTCCGCCGATAACAAACTGTCTATATTGGAGCTGGGTTTTGATGCTGGCTTTAACTCTGTTTCCGGATTTTATAATGCCTTTCGAAAACAAACAGATAAAACGCCAGCACAGTATTTAAGATCTCTGAAAGAGGGCTAAATTCTATTTTCCGAACGGTCCCGCAAGGAAGACCGGAGCACACGCAGCCACTTATATTTAATTCTAATCAAAAAAAGGTAAATGAATAAATGCAGACAGAGACGCCGTTAGGGGCGGCGAGCAGTTTTACCAAACTATTCGAGTTGATAGGGAAATATCAACAAACCTTAAAGTGGGTGGTTTATTCGCTGCTGATACTTAACTTCGGGTATTATCTTTTTGACGATTGGCGTAGCGGCGAAGCAACGTTGCTAGAGGGCGCGACGCTGCTACAGATTATGTCGACCTACGCGACAAGTATTGACGAAATGGCGTGGTTTGTCATTCTTGGCCTACTTGAATTTGAAACCTATTGGATGGAGGATGACGAGACGGGGTTTTCATATTGGGCCATGCAGATTGTCAGGGTCGGTTGTTACGGATTGCTCGGGCATACACTCTTTGCTTATAGTATGTCGCTGGTTGATTTGGCAGATGCGCAAATCATTGTTGGTGCAACCAATATATGTGAGTTTGCAGGACAGAATCTGTTTATTGTCAGAAACCTCCTTTACGACCCAATTGAGATCGGGACCTGCGCAGCACTAAGTGATGGCACCATGTTTTACCGATTAATTAATGAGCCAGTTGTGGCAGACGCGGAGGGTTATGCGCTTGCGGTGCAGCATGCTTGGATAGATATTGTTGATATCGTGTGCTGGATATCAATCTCACTATCCATGACGTTTATCGTTTTGCTGCAGGAGCGGAAAATTTATAGATCCATGTGGATCACGGGCGCCGACCGACTGCAGTATATTTGTTATGTTATATTGGTTTGCGAAGCAGTTTATTGGCTCGTGTTCGGGTTTTATGTTTACACATGGGATACGCTACTTTGGATTGGCGGCTTCGCGGCTATTGATGCCAACCTCGCTGAGTGGCGTCATGAACTTGAAGACGAAAATGTGTCTGCGCAACAGGCGGAATAAATACTAGTGGCATTAAAAGATGAAAATTGAGGTGAATTTAAAGTGCAACATTACAACACGATAATAATTGGTGCGGGCCATAACGGCCTCATTTGCGCAGCCTATCTGGCCAAAGCTGGACAAAAGGTATTGGTTCTTGAGGCATCAGATGTTCCCGGTGGATTGGCGTCCACGCATGAATTTCATCCGGGTTTTAGAACGTCTGTGGCGCAGTCCTTAAATCAGCTTTCAGCAAAAATTGTCAGTGATTTGAATTTAGAAAAACATGGTTACAAGCCCGGTGAAGCCATGGCGACAATTGGTTTAAATCAAAATGGCGACAATATTACGATCAAAGGCGACACGGTTACAGGCGTGACCGAAAAGGATGCTTCAAACTATGTGAAATACCGCAAAATGATGCTTCGCTACGCCAATGTTTTGAAACCATATAGCTTAAAAACAATTCCGCGGATTGGTGTGAACACTCTGTCGGAGGTAATGCTTTTTGCCAAGATGGGACTAAACCTTCGGATGATGGGCAAAAAAGCCTTGCAGGAATTCATGCGAATGGTGACGTTACCGACCCGTGATTTGATGGATGAAAATTTTGATAATGAAATTCTGAAGGCGGCCCTGAGCTGGGATGGCCTTATTGGTTCCAAAAATGCGCCAAGGTCGCCTAATCATTCAGTGTTAATGATGCTATACCGCATGACCGGCGACCATGGCGGCGATCACGCCATTCCACCAGGCGGTATAGAAAGTTTGATCTTGGCACTTGTGTCGAGTGCCGAGGCAAATGGTGCAGAGATCAGAACCGAAAGCGCCGTACAGAAGATTACCATTCAAGGCGACGAGAACGGCCTTAAAGCCTCGGGTGTTGAACTGGTCTCCGGTGACCAAATTTCGGCTGACCGTGTTGTATCATCGACCGATCCAAAAACAACGTTCTTTGATCTTGTTGGTGTTGATAACCTTGAAATTCAATTTACCAACCGCATTAACAGATTGAGCACAGATGGTTATGTAGCGAAATTACATCTTGCACTTTCAGGGCTTCCAGAGTTCAAAGGGGTAAGCCAGCCATATGGACGCATGATTATCGCATCCAAAATGGATGATATTGAATTTGCATGGGATGATGCCAAATACGGTGATATTTCAGAAAACCCAGTGCTTGAATTGGTGATTCCCAGCTTGTACAATAAAACCATGGCACCGCAAGGCCAGCATGTCCTGTCCGCAAATATTATGTATGTTCCAGGCAATCTTAATGGCGGCTGGACCGATGACGCGAAACGCGATCTAACCAATCGGCTCATTGAGGAGATAGAAAAATATGCGCCGGGTATTCGGGAACAAATTCTTCATCAGGAACTTTTGACGCCAGCTGACCTTGAACGTGACTATAAGGTTACTGGTGGTCATTGGCATCACTCGGAATTTTCATTGGATCAAATGATGATGATGCGACCAACGTATGAAGCAGCGCAGTATAAAACACCAATTCCAGGGCTATATCTGGCTGGCGCGGGATCACATCCGGGCGGTGGACTTATGGGCGGCCCTGGTCACAATGCAGCGCATGAGATCTTGAAATGAAGAGGTATGACGCAGTAATAATTGGCGCTGGGCATAACGGGCTAACAAATGCGGCATATCTTGCCAAAGCAGGTCTTGATGTGGTTGTTGTCGAAAAAAATGACTATATTGGTGGCGCTGCGGTTTCACGAGAGCTTCATGACGGGTTTACATATTCAAACTGTTCCTATGTTTGCAGTATGATGAGGCAAGCCATCCACCGTGATCTAGATTTATCAAATCATGGATTGATGCTTGTCCCTTATATTGGCGGTATCTACTTTGGCGATGACGGTACATGCATGGCAGGATACCTAAACGAAGAAGTCGAATATAATAATCTTCGTGCACGTTCGCCGCATGATGCGGATGCAAGGGCGCGCTTTTATGCGGATCTCGCCAGATATGCACAGGTGATCAGAAAAACATTAATGAGAACGCCACCTGATCCTACATCGTTCAAACCGCGTGATCTTATGGAACTGCTTTTCCTTGCGAAGGAATTTTGGTCATTGGGTGAGAAAGAAATTTACGAATATGTTCGTTTCTTTACCATGAGTGCGAAGGATTTTCTTGATGATTATTTTGAAGATGATCTTCTTAAAGCGACACTAGCAAGTTCAGGCATTATTGGTACAGCCCTAGGTGTTCAGTCACCGGGATCTGCTTATATCTTGCTTCATCACGTGATGGGTGATGTTGACGGTAATGTCGGTGCATGGGGACTTGCACGTGGTGGTATGGGCGCCATTTCCAAGGCCCTCGCCAGTGCCGCCACCAATTTTGGTGTAGAAATTAGAACAGGATCAGGCGTTTCTGAAATGGTCGTAAAAGGCAGTAAAGCCTCCGGCGTCATTCTGGACAATGGTGTTGAGATACAGTCGAATATCGTAGTCTCAAACCTTGATGCCAAACGTACATTTACCAAGATCGTCAACAAGGAAGATCTGCCGGAAGGTATTTTAGAAAAGGCAGAGAATTTCAAAATTCGCGGATCGTCAGGTAAAGTGAATATTGCACTTTCTGCTTTGCCTAAGTTCACAGATGCGCCGGATAATCCGTTTGTCAACCGCGGCGGCCAAATGTTTGTTGGGTCGTTAAAGACGATGGAAAAAGCATATGATTGCTGGAAGCGCGGCACATGGTCCGAAGATCCGTTTATCGAGAGCGTTATTCCATCCGCATGGGACCCGACAGTTGCACCTCCTGGTCAGCATTGGATGTCCAATTTTATTCAATACTGTCCAGCGGAACTTGCCGATGGTCCGTGGACACCGGAAAAACGTGATGCATTTGGTGCAACAGTGATTAATAAGATCGAACAATTCTCACCCGGCTTTAAAGATCTTATCGTTCATGCAGAGATTAGAACACCGTTTGAAATTGAAAATGAAGTGGGTCTTACGGAAGGGAATATTTTCCAGGGCGAGCTTACTATTGATCAGCTTCTGTTTAACCGACCATTCCCTGGTTACGCGCAATATAGAATGCCGGTGAAGAATATGTATATGTGTGGCTCATCCACCCATCCGGGTGGTGGTGTGTCATCAGCGTGCGGCGCCAATGCAGCGCGGGAAATTTTAAGAGATCTTGGAAAGGCAAATACAGTGCCGGAGGATGATTGCTATGATGAATAAACCAACAAGATTTGCTGATGAGCAGCTCATGTTATCGCCTTTTCATGAACGTCAGGCTGAACTTAACGTAAGGAACGACTGGTCGGCCTGGAACGGGTATATGTTTGCTAATAGTTATTATGACGGCGAATATGAATATTTCTGCGTCCGTAATCTTTGTGGGACCTATGATATCACGCCAATGCAGAAATATATAATTACCGGTGATGACGCTGAAGCGATGCTGGACCGAATGGTGACACGTGATGTGACGAAGCTAAAGGAAGGCCGGGTGACTTATGTGGTCTGGTGTACTGATGAGGGACGTGTAATTGATGATGGCACCATATTCAAACTTGGGCCACAGAAATTCCTGCTGACCTGCGGAAGCCCAAGTCTTGCGTGGTTAAAGAAAAGTTGTTTCGGTTATAGTGACGTCCATGTGGAGGATATGTCTGATAAATTAGCAGCGCTATCGTTGCAGGGGCCGACCTCCTGTGAAACCCTCAAAACAATGGGATTGGACGGTATTGAAACATTGAAACCGTTTGGCATTATGCAGTTCCCGTTTAAGGGCTCCAAACTGATGGTATCTCGCACCGGCTTCACGGGGGATTTGGGGTACGAACTTTGGATTGAACCGGATTTGGCATTGGATATGTGGGATTCTCTTTATTCTGCTGGTGAACATTATGGCATCCAGCCATACGGTGAAATGGCGACGAATATGACCCGCCTTGAGGCCGGGTTTATCATGCCATATATGGAATTTAATGAAGCTCTTAAAACCGTTCATTATCAGCATGACCAAACACCGTTTGAACTTGATCTAGGGTGGCTCGTGGACTTTAAAAAACCACGCTTCAACGGAAGAACGGCACTGTTGGAAGAAAAGGAAAGGGGTCCAAAATACACGCTTTGCAAGTTGGATATTGAGGGTAATAAGCCTGCGGAAGAATCGGAAATATACAGTGATAAGGGATGCTCCAAGAAAGTTGGATATGTGACGTCGGCAATTTGGTCACCAATAGTGAAGGCCAATATCGCGCTGGCTATGATTAAAACGGAATATGTGAATAAGGATCTTTGGGCCGAGATTTATTATAGCAAGGAACTCAGACCTTATAGAAAAGTTGCGAAATGTAAGGTTAAGAAGAAGCCATTCTGGGCACCGGGACGTGCTAAAGCAACACCACCGGGACCATATTAATAGGTAATTCTGAATGAAAAAATATGATGCAATAATTATTGGAGCCGGTCACAACGGCATAACCAATGCCGCGTATCTTGCCAAAGCCGGGCTTGATGTGCTGGTGGTGGAAAAGAACGATTATATCGGCGGTGCAGCAGTATCCCGTGAACTGCACGGTGGTTTTACCTATTCCAACTGTTCATATGTGTGTAGTTTGCTCAGGCAGTCAATTCACCGTGATTTAGATTTAACCAAGCATGGTTTAATGCTTATACCTTACCCGGGGGCAATGACTTTTGGCGAAAACGGGGAAAGTTTTTATGGCTATACTAATGAAGAAGTAGCCTACAAGCATACACGTGATATTTCGCCCCATGATGCTGATGGCTTGAAGCGGCTTTATGCGGACCTTGCCCGGTACGCGCTCGTTATTAGAAAAACGCTGCTGCGTACGCCGCCTGATCCTACCTCATTCAAGCCCCGTAATATCAAAGAACTTTTGTTCCTTGCCAAAGAATTCTGGTCGATGGGGGAACGGGAAATCTATGAATATGTTCGTTTCTTTACCATGAGCGCTGCTGATTTTTTAGATGAGTATTTAGAAAATGATCTTATCAAGGCTTATTATGCAGTTTCCG
>CAXBLS010000121.1:0-10311 GCA_963976585.1 uncultured Kordiimonadaceae bacterium | reverse complement strand
AGTGATTGGCCGGCAAACAAATTATTTGTGATTGATGCACGGAATATTTTTTCTTTCTTTACTTCATGCGCCTCTTCGATCGTGTAGATAAAAGGTGTTGTATCAAGATCCTGAGTTCGGTCAATAAATTGATCTTCTTTTGCCCTATTGACAACAAACAAAGCTTTCAATCGGCCAAGACTTCCAAGATTACGGGTATAGTCGCCACCAAATTCCCAATTCCCCTTATCTTCGCTACGTTCCCAGAGAATATTCGATGGACTATCACCGGTTCTGATACGGTCCTCGTCATTATTTTGATCTTCGGTTTCAAACAAACCGTTCAAGCGCAATACCGCTCCGTCTTCGAAATTATACGTAAGGTTTGAATTAAATTTCCAACCACGTTGATGAAAACCGGTATCGACAATTCTGTCACCGGTTTGGATGTCTTGGGGAGAATAAAATTGTTCCTCACGGGTAAAATAGCCATTATTAGCGGTACGTTCCGCGCTAAAAACATAATCGAGTTTGTCAAGTGCACCACTATGCGACACCAGAAATTCAAAACCAGGATCGTGCCCCTGTTTAGTTTCTGAGGTAACTTTCCAAAAAGTGGTTGATGTCGATGCGCCTTCGGCAAGAACGATGTTGATCACAAGTCCTTGACTTTGAACATCAAGACCACTGGCAGCACCGCGGATCAATTCTATTTTTTCAACGGTATCTGCTGAAACGCGTCCAAGTGTATCGTTAATATTATTACTTTTGCCGGCGAGGCGCTTGCCATCGATTAATATCTGATCACCACCGGAACCAAAACCCCTTTCGCCCTGATTTTGAGCGCCTCGACCTCCTCCGCCACCCCGTTGTTGACGGTTCGCGTTGAGAATTTCAGGAGCACCAGGCACGCGTTGCAGCATATCGAGCAAAGTCACGGGCGCGTATTGGACAAAAAATTCTCTATCATATGTCACGATTGATGCATCACCAGAAGAGCTTGTTGTTTGTGCCGAAAATGCTGTGCTCATCGAGAGTGCGCACAAGGCTACACCGAGCATCAATGTTCGGGTTTTCTTCAAATTTAAATTCATAATTCTGTAACGTGACATCGTTGTTAGTCCCTGATGTATTCTATATACGAATGTTATATCGTACTATATATTAATATTATGTGACCTCAATGCTTAATAAATGACGTTTTTGTGATCTATTATCCATAAAAATTGAAGGTCCAATTTGCAATTTAGCTGGGTAGGTTGAGATATTGCAGACGAATATCATTATTTATTATATAAGTAATTAAGAATTGTTATTAATTGCAATAATATTACGTAGCAATCACCATAAACCCTGCGCAAAAACATAAAGAAAACTCGAAAATTGTTATTAATCATTCTAACCATCTGATTTTAATTGTAAAATATTTTTTCTTTTCAATAGGAATATGACCTATTACTGTATCATACATGTTAAAAAACAATTATGAGACTGTTATGAAATCAACTCTGTTAAAATCAACAATTATCCTATCAGCATTCCTTCTTGGCTCTGCCTCCCCCGCTTTATCTGGCGATTTAAGCGAAGCACAGCTTGACGGGTTTGTTGAAAGTGCCATGGAGACTTTTAAAATTCCCGGTATCGCAGTAGGGATAATCAAAGACGGTTCTATTCAGCACTTAAAAGGTTACGGCGTTCGCGAAATTGGTAAAGACGCAGCGGTTGATGGCGATACCATGTATGCTATAGCGTCAAACAGTAAAGCATTCACCGCGGCGGCACTTGCCATTCTCGTTGATGACGGTGTGCTTGCGTGGGATGATAAAGTGGTGGATTTTCTCCCCAACTTTAGAATGATGGATCCGTGGATCACGGCTGAGTTCACCATTCGGGATTTGCTAACACACAGGAGCGGTATGGGTCTCGGTGCTGGAGATCTTATGTTCTGGCCATCCACTGGCGTGACGCGAACAGAAATTATTAAAAATGTCCGCCATCTTAAAATGGTTAGCGGTTATAGATCAGCCTACGCTTACGACAATACACTGTATGTTGTTGCCGGTGAGGTAATTGCCGCCGCCAGTGGCATGTCTTATGAAGACTTTGTCCAGAGCCGGATTATGAACCAGCTCGCAATTGGTGATAGTTGCCGCGCCGATATAACGACAATCACTGACAATGACAATGTCGCCTCGCCTCATGTGATGGTTGACGGTAACTATAGGGTCGCGGGCCGGTTAAATGACCCCGGCAAACCCATGGTTATCGCAGCGGCAGGTGGCATACAATGTAGTGCACGGGCGATGATGAAATGGGTCGATGTTCATCTTAATGATGGAGCGGGCCTCATTTCAAAAGCGCAACAAAACGAAATGGTTTCTCCACAAACGATCATGCCGGTAAGTCAGTCTGACAAAAACTGGCATGGCACCAATTTTGCCGCTTATGGTCTCGGCTTTAGACTTAAGGATTATCATGGTATAAAGCATGTCTCCCACACGGGCGGCCTGCTTGGCATGGTCACCTATACAGTTATGATCCCCAGCCAAAAACTTGGTGTTGTGGTCCTGACCAATCAGGAAAATGGATCCGCCATGCGGGCGATTATGGAAAATATCATGCAAGTATATCTGGATACCAGCGACATCGATTGGACAGAGAGGTACGCGGAAATTCGCGCCCGTAGCATTGCGAATGCCGCCGCACAAGTCGAAGCTGAGCAATCAGATGCAGAAGCAAGCGCATTATTACCGCTTGAGGACTATGTAGGCCTTTACCGTGACCCGTGGTTTGGCGATGTGACTATAACCATGAAAGATGGTGCGCTTTATTTTACCGCCAAAAAATCAGTAAAACTTAGAGGGCCACTTAACCCATTTAAGTTTAACACGTTCAAAGTAATCTGGGATGACCGCAGTTTTAATGCAGACGCCTACGCTATGTTCAGCACGGATTTTGAAGGCAAGGTGAACGGCCTTAAAATGAAGGCCATATCGCCGCTTACGGATTTTAGTTATGACTTTCATGATCTTGACTTTAGCAAAATAGCAGAGGATTAGGACCTAAATAAAGGCAAATCAATCCAGAAGGTGGAACCAGCCCCCTTGCGGCTCTCAAAACCGATTGAACCGTCCATGGCTTCCACAAGACCCTTTACTATAGCAAGGCCTGCTCCAGTGCCTTCAATTGCTTTAATATCTGCCCCGGCGCGATTGAAGGGTTTAAATACATTTTCGCGTTCATCTTCTGATATGCCTTGACCTTCGTCTTTGATTGTAATTCTTACTGTATTTTCATCACACAGAAAACCGTTAACCCAGATATTTCCATCTTTCTTGGCGTATTTTAGGGTATTGTCAATAAGTGCTGTAAGTATCTGTGTGATCCACTCGCGATCAACGAGCAAATAAGAATCGTGAGGACAATCTGAAACATCTTTAATAAAATATATTATATTTGGGTGTTTCTCACCTTCTTCTTTTAAAATTTTGAAATTTTCATTCAACAGGGCATCGGGAGTGACTTTTTCAAATTCTTTGTTCAGATTACCAGCTTCAATATTACTTAGACTTAGAAGATCATTGATGAGGAACAAAAGGCGTTTACCACCAAAATGAATATTCTCGACAAAATTCTGCTGTTTTTCATTGAGTGGCCCCATAATCTGAAGCTGCAATGCCTCGGAAAAACCGAGAATAATGTTCAGTGGTGTTCTTAGCTCATGGCTCATATTTGTTAGAAAAATTGATTTGGATTTGTTGGCCACATTGGTTTCGCGCACCGCTAATGAAAGCGCTTTTTCAATCGCTCTGCTTTTCAGGTTCTCGCGTTCCAGCTGATTCCTGATTTTTCCGAGATTTAGAAGCAGTAAAGCGATCATTATAAAAATCAGGATAATGTAGATCGGTGTTGCACTTTTGCTGAAGAGTGTTTCTCCGACAACAGAAACATCCAATTCCATAAAAACCCAGTAGATATGCAAGCTTAGATGTATTGCCAGTAGTGATAGCAATGAATATTTTTCAAGATAATAGATGTGCTTATTGAGCTTCGATATGGCATAGGAGGAAACGACCAAGCCAAATGTATTAAAACCAATAATAATCGAACGCCGTGCCACATCGGGAAACGCTATATAAGAACCAATGGCATTTATTATAACGCAGCTTACAAATAAGAGAATGATGGCTTTTTTGTCATATTTGATACCAGCAAACTCCAGACACCCAAACATCAGCGCGAAATAAGAAAAACTCGCAATTATATTAAAGTAATATACATAGCCTTCCATGTTTCTCAGCTCAGGAAAGCAAACGAGAACAGCATCAATAGTCAATAAAATAGAAAAGGCGCACCACCAAGTCCCTGCTCTCTGATTTTTATTTTCGTTCCACAAGAGAATCATCAAGACAGAAAGCACCACCAAAATGGTAGTGCACAACAATTGCATTGTATTTATATCAAGTGAATTCATATCTTCCTAGCTTATGGGCAATTGACGTTGTTTTGATTTCGGAATATCGATCCAAAAGGTTGAACCTTCACCAAATTTACTGACGAAATCTACTCGGCCTTTCATTTCCTCAATTAGATTTTTTGCGATAGAAAGTCCAACGCCAATCCCTTCTGTAGTTGTAGTATCAATCCCTGCCCTGTTAAATGGCAGGAATATATTCTCATATTGATCTTCTTCGATCCCGACACCATGGTCCGTGATGCTAATCCTGTAATAGTCGTCGTCATAATCAACCAATTCCAACAACACTTCTTTATCATTTTCACTATATTTAACAGCGTTTGAAACAAAATTTATGAGAATCTGCTTTGTTCGAATTTGATCAATATAAACAGTGGTAGCTATCTCTGTATTGCTTATTTGATTGTTTATTTTAAGTCGATCACTGTCTTTACCGACAATTTCCTGAAGTAAAGGTAAAGTCTTGGTCAGAAGATCGTTCAGATTGACATCTTCGAGAAAAATATCAACCTTGCCCTCCTCGATATTTGATAGATGCAATAGGTCAGTTATCAATTTTAAAAGCAGCTCGCCGCCGCCGTATATATTATCCACATATTCATATTGTTTTTCGTTAAGTTCACCATAATATTTGAGTTTGAGACTTTCCGAGAAACCAATAATGGCATTGAGCGGCGTTCTCAATTCGTGGCTCATATTGGTCAAAAAGAGGTTCTTTTCTTCATTGGCCGCCTGCGCCACTTCAAGAACTCGTTCAAGATTTCTTTCCAATTCTTTATGTTTTAGACTTTCTGACAGAAGTTGGTTTCTTCGTTGAGCAATAGTCAGTATGATAAGACCAACGGTAATAAAAATGTGACCGAGATAAGCAAAAGCGAGACTGATAATGATACTTGGGCCCAACGTTGGGCTACTAAAGTTAAAATTGATAAGTATCCAGAAGGTAAAAATGGCAATCTGGAAAGAAATCCAGAAAATAGTAAAATACTTTTCAATGGCATATGCTTTATTTTCAAGATGTGACAACGCATAAATCGAAGCCATAATGGGAATTAGATCAATTATTACAACAAGTTTTGTCCGGCCTGCTAAATCCGTGCCCGAAAAATATTGATAAAAGCTAAATGCAATAAAAACAGCTAAATAACCGTAGATTATTTTCCAGCGAATATCCATATTGGTAAATTTTAGACAGCCAATCATCAACATCGTGTCCGATAAAATGACCGACAAATTACCAATATAGATAATTAAATCGTTACCATAATTTATTGAATCCGATGATATTAAGCTATAAATAATACGAAAAAGGGGAAAGCCGCACCACCATAATATTGCGTCTATATCCTTGTTTTGCCTCCAAAACAAAAACAAGAGAACAAGCAATATACTATAAAACACACTACTCACACTGGTTAGTGTTGCAATATCTATTTGAAAAATCATATTTACTTCATATTCTTAAATTTTTTCAAATATAGTACAAATAACCGTTAAAGAACAGGTTAACAATATGCAAAATTAAGTTCACAACTATTTGATTTCAGCCTTGCTGACCATGGCTAGCCATTTTTGTTCGGCGCGCGGCAAATCTGGTGGACGGTAGTAGTGATCAACCACACTAAAGCCCGCGTTTTCAAGAAAGTCTTTTGAACGGTCATACTGCATATAGTTCCCGTACCGACCAGGCCCCTGCCAGCCTTCATCGTCGCCGCGAGGGTTTGAAGTAAAGAGAATGCCACCGGGCCTTAAACAAGTATGAAGATCGGTCAGCACTTTGAGAAGATTATGGCTTGGTACATGAAACATAGACGCGTTAGCAAAAACGCCATCAAAACTGTGTTTTTCCAGATCCAAATCGTTAAATGATTGCTCAAAAACCGTGCATCCTGTCAACTCCCGAGCCATTTGGCAGAATTCTGCCGTCCCGTCAAGACCAACCGGATTATGACCAAGAGATTTGAAGTAAGAGATATCTCGACCCGGTCCACAGCCAAAATCAAGTATATCAAGCCCTTTTCTGCCCTCAAACGGAGCTAAAAAAGCGGCGTAATTCTGACTGACGTCGTGATCTTTGGTACGGTCCCAGAACATTTCTGCCTTGGCTCCGTAATCATTGAAGGTTATTTCTTCAATTTCTTCTATTTTCTTACTCATATGATTAATTCTTTACATTAACAAAATATATTATTTTATTGGTTTTAAATGAATTAATGAACCTGCATTATCCATTATCTTGTCTTTTGAATAATACATAGGGAAATATTTTCCCTTGTTCCAGTTTTCAAATAAATCTTCATAATGGGGGCTTCTCGGGTCAGCTGATTGACCTGGAGAGTTGGTTCCAACCGCTGCGTCCCAATCAGAAGTATCAACAATCATACGGAAACTGGCACCGGATGTTTGACGGCTATTTCCATGATTTGCGTTAAGGGTATTACTGCCGCCGCCCCTAGGTAATGATGCAATATCAACCTTATCTTTCATCTCCTGGTCTACAAGATGACTAAGGGGATGGACGATCTCGGCAAAGTGCAGTTTGCCGTATGACCACTCTTTTGAGTCCGTTCCGAGCTTGTCGTTCAAATAATTTAATGCCATCCTTAAACTCGTGTTCATGAGAAGGTCACGTTCCTTCTCCGGATTTTCTCCAAATATAAATTCTGGTGGATCTAAAACCCATTCTGTAAGCTTTTGCCGACTGGGCATAGCGACATTAGTGTGCTGATCAATCGGAATGGTTTTCAGATAAATCAAGTTGAGCATCGATTGTTCCCAAATATCGAAAACCGCAGCGGCCGCACTGTCGCGGTCAAGACGAAAATCCCAGTCGCGCAGTAATTTATGAATATCTCGAGCCTCCCTCGGCGGACGTAACGCATTGATAACTGGTGCCATTTTCTCAGCATTCATAGATTTATTATCATATTGCAGCGCCATACTGTCTTGCACTGTATGGTCGCTTGCCGCGTCGAGCACTTCCATTTGTCTATAATATCTTGCAGGGTCAGAGTAGAAATCCGAGAAGATATTTGGATATCCATCAGGAACATTATGGTGATTGGACGTACCATACCAACCGGACTTTGGATTTTCGGTATTTGGCATTTGTTTGATGGGCACGTATCCACTCCATTCATATGTGCCATCGCCGGGGATTGGCAAACTGCCATCCCACCCGAAGCGCACGGGTGTAAGCCCAACCGCTTGCCAACCGATAGTTCCCATTTTATCAGCCCAAACCATATTCTCTCCCGGCAGACCAGAAAAACTGCAAGCGTCGCGAAACTCTTCAAAAGTCCGTGCCTGGTCCATACGCAAACTGGCAAGATATGGGGTTGCACCAACATCAAGCCAGGCCGCCTTAAGTCCGTAAGCCAGATTATTTTCCGTATCTTCAAAAATAACCGGACCGTGCAGTGAATATTTTAACGTTTCTGTGACGTCTGAAGCGTCCCTCACCTTTATGATTGTGGTTTCCTTATACATATCGACCCACTTACCGTTGTAGCGGTATTGATCAGGGTTTTCCGGGTTGGTCTCATAAACATAGAGATCTTCCTGATCGATACGGAATATGGTGAGCCCCCAGGCGCCGAATTCGTTGTGACCTATAGAAACACCCGGCAGAACCGGTTCCCCGCCACCAATGACGTTCCAAGCGCGCTTGCCATCACTCGCCGGAGCATTAAGATGAACCATATAGCGAAGAGACGGGCTTTGGATTGTCCGATGTGGATCATTTGCCATAATAGGCAGGCCACTTGCCGTGCGAGAACCGGAAATAACCCAGTTATTGCTGCCAATATTATTGATGCCTTCAATGGGGTCGTTCCAGAAGTTTTCATCAAACGTCATCTGCGCTTCGCCAGTTGCTGCTTCCTTGCCGTCCTTGAGATCAGTTTGATCGAATATTGGCTGGCTTCTTGATGCTCTGTAACCTGCCATAATATCACCATCGATTTTGGAAAGATCGATACCATCGAAAGGTTCAAGATGAGTATCACGATAGAATGGCATCATTTTACGCACCATATCACTTCCAATAGCGGTGATTGCTTTCGAGAGCATTATTTCGTTGGATATTCCACCGGTAAGAGCGTTATGCCGCGAAACGACAATTTCTGGCGTCCAGTAACCGGGTGTAATGCCCAATAAGTTAAATTCAAACGGCAGTAAATCAGGGTTTTCTTCAGTGCTTTTGATAAATGCATTTACTCCGTCAACAAAGGCATTGATAATTTCGGTGCTGTCTTCATGGTAATGAGCAATTTCAGCTTCCAGATCACCACGAAAACGAAGCAGCCTTGCTCCCTTATCATGTTCCAGCGCCTTTGATCCCATGATCTCCGAGAGCGTTCCTGTTGCCTTACGGCGCCAGATTTCAAACTGAAAAAGTCGGTCTCTGGCTGCGTTATAGCCCTGTGCAAAGAAAAGGTCCGCCTGGTTCTGCGCATAAATGTGCGAAATGCCCCATTTGTCTTTAATTATTTCTACTGGTTCAGAAAGGCCTTTTATATCTACCATTTCTGCTTCCTGAGCAAGCGCAGACGAAGACATAAGGATAATAAAACTTGCTATAATTTTCCACATAAAACACTCCCATATTTTTTATAAAGTTACTTTAAGCATACGAAATTAGAATTGAAAGCATTTTACGCTTCATACAATTTCACTAATCCGAAAATGTGAGTATCTACAAGAACAATAAATTTGGAGCAAACAATAAAAGGGCAGAAGAACCGCCCTTTTATTAAAATATTTCACTTCAAAATCAGAATCGTTTGCTAATTCGCCCATAGATCATACGCTGTCTGGGATCGTGTACTTTACTATCAAATCCACCGTTTGTAGCAACAATTGGCACTTGTTTGTTAAAAGCGTTGATCACTCCAATTGAAAATCTTGTGGGCGCTTCATCTGGATCGCCGAGTGAATAAGTATATTGAAGATCAAGCGTCGTATAGCTTGGTATCTCAACGGCATTTTGATCATCTGTATAACCATCTATATAACGGAGAAATACGTTGGCCGAATGATGATCGTCACTATATCCGACATTGGCATTCGCGCGCCACTGCGGCATTGAGCGTGCAAAATTGTTGAAATTGCGATTTCCTACACCTTCGAAGCTAACCCCGGCCTGATCAACAGCATCATAACTAAAGATGTATGTCGCTTGGATACCAGTGTGTATCTGCCCACTTGTATTAGCAAGGTCCGCCCTGTAGAGCATGTCAAAATCCATACCGTCAGTGGTTACTTTCGGCGCGTTGATTATGTTCGTATCAATCAGGAATAATGTGCTCAAATCACCAGGTGTGTTAAAATGCAGTTGAGACAATGCCTGAGTATCACCTAGCAACGCTTTATTGACGACAGATTGAGAATTTTCCTGAGTAATAAGGTTGGTAAAGTTATAACGCCAGTAATCAAGACCTACTGTAAAATCATCCGTAGCAGCCCAAGTGAAGCCCAGATTATAGACATCGGAATTTTCCGGCACCAAATTCGGATTACCCGTTGAACGAACAGGTAGGAAAGTAGATGTAGAACCAAGGGTAATTTCGTTAAGAGCCGTTTGAACGCCAAAAGTGTTATATAATGATGGCGCACGAAACGCTGTACTAAAAGAGCCCCTAACAGAAAAGCTGTCATTTGGACGCCAGAGTGCAGATATTTTCGGATCAAAGCTGTTGACGCCGCTTCCGTAATCTTCGTATCTGGCGGCAAGTTGAATATCCAGTGTATCATCAATTGGAATAGCAACTTCACCAAACAAAGCATATATATCGCGTTCGCCGCCATAATCGGGACCACCATATAGGAACATAAGGTTTCCGCCATTTAGGCCC
>CAXBLS010000120.1:0-10337 GCA_963976585.1 uncultured Kordiimonadaceae bacterium | reverse complement strand
AAAATGGTGTCTATCCACCATTGAACCACAACAATTATTTTCCATAATATATATTCTACCGGACTTGAGGCACCGTTCGAAGGTGTGCCGGAATTATCATCAATATCAGAAAAACTAATGAGTAGGGCGGCAAAAACTGACAGCATGGCCGCATATTGAGGGAGCGTTTTTAACGATTTCTTAATCTTCTCATAAAACGGAATTGTTTCAGGTGCTTTGAAGCCAGCAACCCATATATCACGGTCTATCAATCCCAGTTCTTCAGGAACACCAGCAAGTTTTGAAAGCTTTACCATGACTGATTGTTCAGGTACAACGTGTCTTTCTGGATGTCGCCAAAGGCCGACACCTGAAACACCTAAAACAATTGCTAATTTTCGATCTGATTTTATATCATTGAGCCTTTTGGCTTCATTCATATACCAGTTTAAATCATTTTTCATGGTCATACCTCCTACGTATTACAATCTTTGATATTAATTATCTTATATTAATCAGTGATTAACGTCACTCTACATTTTTTATTTGACTTTATTTCATATTTGTGAATTTATTGATGCGTGTTTAACGGCGTTAATCACACATAACTAATACCTCCTCAGCGGGTGAGCTTTTGCAAAGGTTCACCCGCACCACGAAAAAGGGGAGGCGTGGAAACAAAGGAGAAAAGTATTATGACCTCACCTTACATTATAGAAGCCAGCAGGCGGGCCGCTAAAATTCCCACAAATCCGGCACCAAAAAAACCAACGGCCATGATCAATATTTTCAAACTGCAATTTGTATTAATTGGCTTAGTTGTGACGTTTGCGGGCTTATCAGGTTGCGCCAATAATGAACCTTCATGTTGGAAACCAGACAGTTATTTTAATGGCTGTTTTTATGAACGTTATCCAGAATATAAAGGGTTGCATCATGAAAAATAAATCAAAATTGCCGCTATATCCTGTTTTAAAAGTCTGTATCGAGAACATTGATAAACTAGACGCGTTACTTCGAAAACATGAAGCAGAAGCAAAGTACACGGTATTAGCAAATTGTGTTGATGGAAAATTTAATGCCCGAGATATTTATCAGGTGATGTTCCTAACGGGCGCGAAACTTTTTGATTGCGCTGATGATGGTGATTTCATAGGTGAGCATCCAGAAAAAGGATTATTCATTATCCGCGAATACGATATTTTGCAGTGTCATATTGAGGTTGAAGTATGATCTTTTTCCAACTTCTCTTTATCGTGGTGGCGTCTGTTTTAATCGGCCACGCTATTGACGAAATCATAACCGGACTAATCAAGTATTACCGCCTTATCAAGGCGAACAGAAATCGTTATGCGGCTTTGGCGAGCTGCACCGATGTTGAGACGGGAAGGGCGAAAGATGTCGAAAGTTTTTCGTCCGACCTATCCCTATCCAAAACCCGTTTCAATAAAAAACATCGCCACGGCCTGCGGGCCGAAAACAACCTCTCAACATCAATAAAATAGAAAGTAAATATCATGGCAGTTAAGAAATTTGACGTAGCAATTAAAACAGGTGAATACAATGATAATGACGGCGTAGTTAAAGGTCGTTATGAGAATGTGGGTTCAGTCATGGCAAATGACGATGGCGGCTTTTTCATGATCATGAAGCGCACCTTTAATCCGGCTGGTATCGCCAACCCTGATGACAAAGACAGCATCATTCTGGGCTTGTTTGACACGAAAAAGAAAGATTTCGCGGAATGATCGCCAACTATCAACAATATAAAACCGACGCTCTTATTCAAGAGGTCAATCAGTTGGTGTCAATGCTTCCTAGGGCGCTGACACCAAATCACACCTTTTTGCTTGTCAGTGCCGTTACTGGACGCCTTAAAGACCTACAATATAAGGTCGATAATCTGGAAAATAACGGCTAAATTCATGAAAAAACCACTTCCAATGATTTCAATGACTTATGATACCCCCACCCCCCTAACAGGGGGTATCTGGTATACATGACTTCCTCAAGTGCTCGGAACATTCCAGACATAGCCCTAAGCCCTGTACCGAAAGATTATACTTTGCTGGCCGAGAACTTTGACTGGTGGCAAGAAGCACTTGATATGAAAATGCCTCAGAGCCTTTGGGATGAAATGAAAGCCGCCAAAGAAAAAGCTATTGAACTCGACGACAGGCGAAAAACTCCGATTGATTTTAAGTTTGGCGGTGAAGATTTCCAGATCATGCCAACAGGCGGAGCAGGGGGCAAAGAATTTATATTAATCAATGCTGATCTGCGCTTTGAATTTTCAAGCCGGAATAGATCATATTCCGTAGGCTGGCGAGCAACGGCGGCGGGGCTTTGGGAATATGGCCTTGAGGAATTAATAAAGCGCGTATTCACAATACTGCATTTTGAGGGCTTCAAAGAGGACTCGGAAAATTGGCGCAAATTATCGCGGGTAGATTATGCCTTTGACATTGAGGCCGAAAGCTTCACGGCTGAAATGGTGCCGGAAATTGTCAGGCAAGTAATTTGTCCCAAAGAGTGCAAGGCGAGGGGCGATTTTTATGTGCGCAATATGCGCGTTGAAACTTTAACAGTCGGGTCACTCAAAGGGTGCCAAGTTCAGATATACGACAAAGGCCTAGAAATTACCGAGATAAGCGGCAAAACGTGGATGATTGATATCTGGATGGAAAACGGATATGCGCCGGAAATCAGAAACGGCAAACCGATATGTAAAAATGTTTGGCGGCTTGAAGTCAGGATGGCAGGCGATTGGCTTAAAAACCGCAATGTGAAACAACCTAATGAATTTTTAGATAATATGTGGCCGCTAATAACCGAGGGCCTTTACAGCAGACGCCTTACAAAGCGAGTAGGGCACGATAGTAACCGTTCACGCTGGCCGCTTCATTCCCTGTACTCACTGGCCGTTAAAACGTGCGGAAATGAAACAAGATTTTTGCCAGTGGGATACCAAACAACCGAGAAATCAAAAGTATTACAAAAAATGATTGTCGCCCAGATTGCAGGGTCATTGAGAAGTTTGGCCGTTCTGCGCCTGCGCGGTGCACTGGATGGTGAAATGGTCTTTGATATGTCCGAGGTCGATAAGGCAATCAAAGAAGCCTCAGAGGTGCTCGAAAACGACGAAGACCACCATAAGAAAATATTAAAAGCCAAAGAGCGTTATGCGCTCGTAGATGAAGCCAGATAAGGAGATTAAAAAAAATGACTATAGGAACCTTTAATTGTGAGCATTGCGGCGCAAAGGTGAATGTCAAAGTAGAGAACTCAAAAAAGCAGCGCTGTTATTATAATTGTCATGCAGAAATTGAGGGCAAGGCCTGCACTGTTCAAGGTCCAAGATGGCCAATGACGACAAGCCAAAGAATGCGCGAAATGTCCGAACAGCACGAAGATAAAACGGGCAAACTTCCACACTTCGAACAAGTTAATTTTCATTCAATAATTGTTAAAAAGGACAAAGCAATTGAGCAAGAAACAGAAAAACCAGACCCCGCCAAAATCGACACCGAAAACGGAGGAGACACTCCAGATCGAGCAGAGCGAGAAGATACAGGACTTTGGGGATAGTCCCGACATTGACGCCATTATGGAAGAAATGACGGAACAGCCGGAACAAGAAACAAAAACGGCTGATAATCAGGAAAATACCGTTAGGGAAATGTCCGAAGAAGAACACGAACAAATTGAGCAAAAATTCTTCTGCAAAATATTTGTAAAAGCACTTAAAGCCCCTAACATCTTTTTAATGTTGAAAGAAAAACAGCCATATATGACGCTGGAAATGTTGGATGAAGAAAATGCAGAGGTCCAACTTGCTGCCAGTGAGGTTTATACCAACATCATGCCGATGTTGAAACCGATGATAGGGCAGTTTGATTATCTCTATAAATATTATGAACGGTACAAAGGAATTGCCAATTTAACATTTATAATTGCGATAGGTATCAGCACGGAAAACAAACAGCGCAAAAAGGCTAAGGATGATGAAAAAGACGATCAAAGACGCGGAAGTGACAGCGATATTCGGGCGGAGGAACTCAGGCAAGACAACGAAGATGTTAAGCCTCCTGAAACAGCATAAACGCAAAGTTGTTTTTGCAGGCTCACCCCGCGATTTTACCGTTAAAGATGGCTATTATCAGGCGCATACAATTGCCGGACTTTTAAAATATATTAAAAAGAAATGGCATGGTAATTTTAGTGTTGTTTTTAGGCCACCTGAAACGGGTATACCAGAAGCATTACACAATATTGCATTGGCACTTTTAAAGCTGCAATTGGGTTATTATAACGGCGAACATACTGGCAAGATTATGCTCGCCGTTGACGAACTGAATATTTCATTCGGCCACAAAAGGCCGAGGCAATTTGATGGCTTTGAACGTGCTATTCTTCAAGGTGCACATTATGGCCTTGAACTCATGGGCGCGACCCAAAGACCTACACTGGTTCACCCTGATTTTAGGGATAATGCCACAGTCGTTTACTTTTTTCCCGTCATGGGTGACGTTGGCGATGTTGTTAGGGCTTGCCTTGGAAGTGAACACGCAAAAGAGCTAAAAGGCCTTAAAAATCATAGTTTTATCGTTACGGACAACGGCGATATTTCGCGCGGAAAAAACCCGCCTTTAAAATAATCAAAAATAATCAAAAAAGTTACTTTTTCCGTTAGGGATATTTCCCTAACGGTTTTGCCCACCTTATAAAAATTTTTCAAATCACAACAATGTAATCCGACCTTAATCACGAGGATAACGGACTACATTAAATGCTCAAAATGAACCAATTTTACACCACTGTTTTGGCAGGCCTGACGGTCTTTGTTCTCACCCAACTTTATTTAAGAAAGAAAGACGATGAACAAAGTAGCAATTAAAGGCGTGGCCTTCACAATGGTGGCAATAATTCTCACTGGCTTGCTTTTCAAGTATGGCGAAGATTTACCCCTGATCAAAGACGCAAAAGATGGTCTTGGCGGTTAATTCCTAACCCAATTTAAACATGAAAAGAAAGTTAAGAACATGCCACAAGCACACAGAATTGTAAGACCAATTATTAACCCATTTAGCGGCGTTGTTTCAGCAGGCCGCGCGGTTCTCGAAGTTGACCCGATTGGCACATATTACGGTATTTTGTTACACCACACATTTGGCCTATCCGTGCCAGCAACAAAAGCAAATTTCATTACCAACATTGCCAGCATCCAAGTTTATCTTGGTGGTACTGTTCAATGGGATTTAACACCCAATGAAATTATCAGCATTAACGAGGAAAAAGGCGTTCCGTGGGTAGATGGAATTTTGCCTCTTTGGTTCTCACAGCCTGACAGCCTAACCGCAGTCGGTGAAGATCGTACAGCGTGGGGCATGGGTAATATTAACAACTTCCAGATTGTTGTTAATTTCAATGCTGTTGCCACACCAACCCTTGAAGGTCATAAAATTTGGCGTGATATTAACCTGACCAATGGCGAAATTATAACGACTGATCGCCAAACGGTTAATGCCGCAGGCCTCACACAGAAAAACGTCAACATTGAATTTGACCGTGGCCGTGTGATCAATTCGGTTTATTGCATGACTGATCAAATCCTCAGTGTTGAGGCTTATGTTGGTAATGAAAAAATCGGTGAAGCCACAAAAATCATTTATGATTATGTCCGTCAATCCGCAGGCTATGACCCGCAGACTGATATTTTTGTATTTTCAGGCAAACAATTAACAGCCCGATTTACTGATATTATCAACGGTACAAACCTGATTGATCAAAATAAACCGCACAAATTGCGCCTTGAATTTGGTCTTGATGCTGCGGCCATTGATTTTGATATGATCATTGAACAAGTTGGACCAAGAAAGGCTTAATTATGCCCACAGAAAGCAATGCAATTCCGTCCAGTTCTATCTTTGGTGATCTGATCAGTAAGGCCTCACAATTTGGCGATACGTTTTTTGATTTCAAATTAAAAAGCAAATTTCTTGATGAAGAAAGCGCACTTGCCAGATCGTATAACACGGCGGTAAATACTCAGGCTTCGGCGGCAATTCCCGCCGAGGTCAAAGGTAACAATGATCTAATCAAATATGGTGCGTTTGCCGTAGCTGGTTTAGTCGCGTTGATGGTGGTTCTTAAGGCGGTGAAATAATGCCGCCTTTACCCCTGAACCCATTAAATTTAACTGGTGGCAATGCGGGACCGTCCGAGGTCAGAAGCACCAATACTTTCAGTTTTAATACTGGTGCCTTTGGCGCGGAACCGGCATCTAACCAACTTATCAAGGCCATTGTACCAGTTGCGGCGGTAGGGATGGCGGGATTAATATTATGGCTAGTGTTGAAATAATAAACATCTATGAACTTGATAAAAAAGCCAGAGATGATTTTAAAGATTTTTCCCATAACGGAACAAATAGTTTTTACCGCTCAGAAATGAAAGCGGGGCGGCTATCCCTTTACGGCGTCATAATTGACGGCCTGCGCATTGGCTCAATTGGCCTGCGTCATGATGAAATGCCCCACGGCGGCGAAATGGTCGTGGTAGCAGGTGGCGGCACTTATCGCGGTCAAAGGTTAGTTCCGATGGTTTTGGATTTCCTCGAAAGATTTGCTGTTAAATACGGCGAAAAATCAATTCGTTTTCACACAAAAAGAGAAGCACTGGCAATCCTCACAATGGGGCTTGGTTATAGTGAAATCGACGATGGCGACCCCGACGAAATCACCATGCGAAAGGTACTTGCATAATGGGCGGCAAATCATCCAGCAGCAACGCAACCACAAGCCAAGCGTTTGATAATCGCGTTCTCAATCAACAGGAATATGAAATTGATATTGATAATTCTATAGAATTTGATCAAGAAATTGACAACTCTATTCGTAACGAATTTGAAGATAACAGCGATCATTCTGTACGTAACGAATTTGAAGATAACAGCGATCATTCTGTAAATAATGATCTTGGTGACGGGGCAATAATGACCAGTGGTGATGTTGCTATTTCCACACTCGACGGCGGCGCGATTGAAGACGCCTTTGATTTTGCTGAGAATGTAGCAGGCGAAAGCCTAACGGCGTCCAGCGCGGCTTTATCGCAGGCCTTTAGCTCAACAGCGGGCGGCGTCATTGATGCAGGCAAAGAGCTGGTAAAATATGGCGGTATTGGAATTGCTGCATTAATAATTTTCATGATCATAATGAATAGGAAAAAATAGAAATGTCATTACACACAGGAACATTAACAGCGGGGCAAGTGGTACAGCTTGGCGAAGGTGCTCACAGACAGTTTTTTATTCAAAGTTGTGATAAAGAATATCTTGATGTGAAGTTTTCAATTGAGGGCGAGGCCGATATTGACGAGCGGATTTATAAGGGCGTGCCAGCGTTTTTAAAATATAAAAACGCTTATATTAAAAACCCTCATTCTGTCTCAGTTGATTATAAAGTTTATACGCCTGATCAAAGAATTACTTTTCAGGAAGGGCGCGCCGTTCCCGCCGATGGAACAAGTATTATTGGAACCGTTGGCGTAAGTGGTCAACCTCTATCAACAGATGGTGGTTCCATAACCCCGTTTGGCGGGTCTTATAAAGCAAGTTCTTTAGTTGGTTCAGCAGCAAATACGGACACGATCATAACGGCGGGGGCAAACGTCAATGGTGCCATTATCCGCAACATGGTGATCTGGCTCACAGCAACGGCAAGTAATGGTTATGCGGCTGTTAATGTTGATGGCGACATTATTGGTATTGAACAGGAAGTGAACAAGGCGAAGAACTATTTCAGGGATTATTATCTTGCCGCAGGTGCGGAGCTTCAGGCGGTAGTGACTGGCGTGGCTGGGAATACTGCCAGTGTGTACACAAGCTATGATTTACTCTAATAAAAAATTAATTATTGCCTTAGGCGCACTATTGATAATTGGAAAGATTTACCTCATGAGAAACGAAATTGATTTACTTGCAAGAACGATCTGGGCCGAGGCTCGAAGCGAGGGCGAACGAGGAATGCAGGCCGTGGCAAACGTCATTAAAAACCGTGCTGATAAAGGCGGTTATTTTGGCCGTTCAATTGTCGATGTGGCAACCAAAGATTTTCAGTTCTCAGCGTGGAACATTGGCGACCCGAACCGTTCAAAATTATTGGCCGTTACCGATGAAAACCCCGAATTTCGAAAAGCTCTCGATATTGCCAAGGGTGTTTTAAAGGGCACCTTGTCGGACATTACCGAGGGCGCGGACCATTACCATACTTACAACATTAATCCGAGCTGGGCGGCTTCATTGACGAAGATCAAGCAAATCGGCGACCATATTTTTTACAGGAGTTAAATAAATGGCATTACCTTTACTCATTCCGGCGGCGGTAGGCATAGCGGGCTTTGTTGGCGGCTTTTTCACCGGAAGCGGCACAAGCAAAATTATCAAATATGCGGCCATTGGCGGCGTTATTTATTTTCTTGTTGCCACACCTAACGGCAAAAATTTGGTCAAGAAAGTTTTATAAATGGAACAATTTATTTCTATATTTTCGGGCGGTGCCGATATTGCCACATATGCAATATTTTATCTGATCTGGAAAATTGAAAAGCGGGTTTTCCATTTGGAACTTAAAAACGGAATTAACAAATGATATTTAGCACGGTAGCAAATATATTCGGTGGCTGGCTTGAAAGGAGAGGGCGCGTAAAAGAAGCAAAAACCAATGCTGAGATAACACGCATTGAAAAGCAAGCGCAAACCGAAGGTAATTATGACATTGAAGCTCAGAGACAGCGCCAGCACACCATACTTGATGAAATACTCGCTATCGTCATTTTAATGCCGTTTATAGCGGGGTTTTTGCCATATCCGGCGATACAAGCATCAATCCGTCAAGGGTGGTCCATGCTCAAGGAAGCACCACCATTTTATCAAGTGCTATTCGTTGGCATTTATGCGGCAACGTTTGGGCTTAGATGGCTCATATCAGGAAAATTTTCATTATCAAAAAAGGATAAATAACATGGCACGATTAAGAAGACACGGACAAAACCGAAAAGCTCAACAGCTTCCAGAAATTACAATGAAATGGACACGCGCGCAAATGCTCAACGATGCCCGTGTTATTGCAATGTTTGCAGACGGAAAGCTTGATACCACTGCAACAAAGAAAAATATAATTAATGTGGTGAAACATGGATAAGTCATGGCCTCATGCAGTTATAGCATTTATCGTAATGCTGGTTTTTACCTTCATTATTCCTGAAATGCCAAAAGTGTTTTATGCGGGGCTAATACCCATTGTTTATTTCTATGGCCGCGAGGTCAGGGACGCAGAAAGCGCACTTGGTTTGACAACATTTAAATATCTTAATCCGCTTATACCGTGGCTATGGAAGAATAAAGATAACAGGATGGATTTTTATTTACCCGTTTTTGCCGTTGGATTACTTAGTGTCATTTTAATGTTTTTCCCCTAAAAAGAGCAACACCGGCATTCGCCCAGGTCATCGAGGATCTCGAGATCCTGGATTTTAGTTATCGTTTAAAAACATACACTTAATTTTTCGAACTTTAACGGCCATTAAAAAAAGTCATTTTTTCATATTTTTGAAAAGGTGGCTATTTTTTTGTGTTTTTCACTTAATAAGAGTGTCAAGGATATTCACTAACATTAACTTGGTTTATTTTTGGGCAAGTTAATGTTAGTGATTTTTACGGGTGCAATTCTAAATTTTTCATTTGAGCTACAGCGACAACAGAATGTGCAGAAATATGTAATTCCCTGATTATCTGTTTTTTGCTTTTGCCGCTTTTGATCATTCGCTCGGCGTCTGTAATTTTCTTTTTCTCAATATCATAATCAATCTGATGCAACACTGATAAATCATGCTGATATTTTTTAATCATCTTATAAATCGTTTTCGGATGGTAATTAAACACACCACCAATTTGCTCGAAGGATTGGCCTTTGAGATAACGCACCATAATTTTCCGCTGGAGCTTCATTTTCTGGAGCCTGTGTTTTTCACTTTTTCGCAAACCAGCACGCTCTTTTTCTTTTTCATATTCTTCACGCTTTTTTTTATCGACCGCGAGAGTTTGAACAGATCGAGAAAATTGTTCTATAAGTTCTGATAGAATAAAAAGTCGTGAAGACGGCAGAGAGCCTAATTCATTTAAAATTTTACGCATTTTACTAAACCCCAATATTTACTGAAATGATAATAAGGGGGAAACTGTAAACGATCTTTTAATATTAGATAAAATGGTGTCTATCCACCATTGAACCACAACAATTATTTTCCATAATATATATTATGCGAATTATATGCGGATTAATTCGTTGATATTAATACGC
>CAXBLS010000119.1:0-10460 GCA_963976585.1 uncultured Kordiimonadaceae bacterium | reverse complement strand
GACGACTTCCCCGCCTGCTATTGTCGATGTCATGCCTGATCCGCCAAAGCCCTGAGCGTACCAAAATCCGGGTTCAAGCTCGCCGATCTGAGGCATTTTGTGAACGGGATAGCCCATAAACCCGCCCCATGCCACTGCGGCTTTAATACCTTTTAGTTGCGGGTAAACCACAAGCAAGTCATTCATCATGATCTGCTCCAGCTTTTTGCCCGTCGGATTAAACATAGACACCCTGCCGCCCCAAAATAGACTGGTATCGTCAAATGTTCGGTAATAGTTTGACGAGACGCGGTTATCGCTGACGCCCCACTTGCCCTCGATCGCATCCTTCAGGCGCTCGCCAATTGGGTCTGTCAGCATCACATAGGTCGCCACTGGTAAAGTCGCATTAGATAACTTGAAATTGAGCCCGCCGATATATGCGCTGCAGCACATCACGATCTGGTCCGCGATTACTGATCCTTTTTCCGTGGTCACTTTCCAGCCATTGGCAGTTTTTTTTATATCGACGACAGGAGACTTTTCAAAAACACGCGCACCACCCTTTTCTGCCTCCCGGGCAGAGTGAATAGTATAATTGAGCGAATGAAGCTGCAGCGCATCGGGTTTTAAAAAAGCATCATGATAATGATCAGAATGATAATGGTCGCGGAATTTTTCCTTTGGCCAATGCTCGTAATTCACGCCCATAATATCATTTAAATATTCAACATTGCTCTCGACAGCGCCGGGTTCGTTGAACCACGAAACATCAAAATGGCCCGGAATGTTTTCCTTGAGGTCCCGTTCCCGGTCGCCAATGCGGCGATTGATGGTGTCCATTGCGTCTGTGGTCAGCTTAAAAAGTTCTCTTGCATGACTTTCTCCGACCCTTTTAACTATATCCCGTGCCCCTTTAGAATATCCGGGACTAACAAAGCCGCCGTTGCGCCCCGACGCCCCCCAGCCAATGCGATTGGCTTCGATGAGAACCGGTTTCTCGCCCTTTTCAACCAGACTATGGGTGGTTGCCACACCTGCCATGCCACCACCGATGACGCAGACGGTCGCGACTATATCCTCCGTAAGCGGCGCAAATCCCACTGGCTGGTTGAGGGTTCTTGAATAATAACTGTCTATATATTCGCCTTTTTTGCCGGCATGCTCGTATGGATTGGACATAATTCTCTCTAAAACTGCTAAAAAAGGCCAAAACGTGCGGAAATCCCGCTGTCAATTTTTGGAAATTATATTATATTCAAAGCCATGTAAAAATAATATTTCTAAAAATAGAATATGGGAGAATAAAATGAACTTTTCGAAAAGAATTTACTCGCTTGGGGTCGCTATCGCTGCGCTGCTTTTGAGTTCATGTGGCGATCAGCCGGCGGAAGAAACTTCTGCCGCTACTCAGAACTCAATTGCTGCTGATGTGGTCTTTATGGGCGGTGACGTCTATACGGTCGAGGACGAACAGGCCTGGGCCAAGGGCGTGGCCGTCAAAGGCAATGAAATTGTCGCTATATTTGAAGATGATGCAGCTGCCGAAGCCTATATAGGCGACAGCACTCGCGTCATTAACCTCAATGGTCGCATGCTGATGCCAGGATTTGTTGATGGGCATTCGCACTTGAACGGTGCCGGCGCACAAATTAATGATGCTAATCTTTTAAAGGTAGCTGATGATGCAGCGCTACGCGCAGAAATTACCCGTATCCTTCCAAACATCCCGCAAGGTGAATGGATCACCCGCGGCCTTTGGGGAGCATATGAAGCCTGGGGCGCTGGTGAAGCAAGCGTCGACGCTACCGCCGGAGCCAACTTTACGGATCGCTGGCGCCCAAATCGTGCAACCATAGATGACCTTACGCCAAATACGCCTGTATTTGTTAGCAGCTATGAACGTCCCGCCGAACTTCATCTTGCCAACACAGCAGCATTAAAGTTGGCCGGCCTAGAAACTGAAGTCCTTGAGGGCATGGCCATCAATGAGGATGGCACGCCAACCGGGCTTATCGAAAAAGGCAGCCCGGCGATTGAGCGTATCCGAGCGGTGATCACTGAAAAATCTCATGAGCGGATTTTAAACGAGGTCCGCGCGACCCTCAAACGCATGCGTGAAAATGGTATCGTTGACGTTCACGATATCACCCATGGCAAATATGCCGACTATTATACCGAACTGCAGGATTCTGGTGAGCTCACCACCCGCATATGGATGCGGGCTGATCTTAGCCGTGCAAAAGAATTTAATGATGCCGGTATTAAAATGGGAACTCATCCCAAAACGGGCGAAAGCGATCATTATCTTCGCTGGGGCGCTTATAAAGGTTATATTGATGGCATTATGGGCAATCACAGTGCCTTGTTCTTTGAGCCTTACAATGACCGCCCAGATTATTCTGGTCGCTACCGTCCACACACCAGTGATGACCCCGCCAATGAAGTCGAAAATATGGAAAAAATGTATGGCTTCCTCCTTGAAGCCAACAAAGGCGGTTTTAAAGCCAACGTCCATGCCATCGGCACCAAGGGTGTTTCCTTGATGCTTGATACCTATGAACGCCTGCAACAAGACGTTGGTGGCTCTCTCGAAGGCTTTCGGGTTATTCACAATCAAGTGGTGCGCCCAAGCGACTTTCCCCGCTTCAAACAGCTCGGTGTGATCGCAGAAATTAATCCGTATCATCTTTCTGATGATATGCGCTGGATGGAGGAACGCATTGGTGCAGAGCGCGCCAAAGGGGCTTACGCCTTCAATTCTTTGCTTTCCAATGGCTCAACACTTGTCTTCGGCTCTGACTGGCCGGGAACAAACGCGGCTGAATATTATAATCATCCAAAATATCTGCTCAATGCAGCCGTCAATCGGACAACTTTGCAAGGTACGCCGGAAGGTGGCTGGAATCCTCAAGAGAAAATAAGTCTCGCTGATAGCATAAAGGCCTACACAATCAATGGCGCCAATGCCACATTTGAAGGTGACGTCAGGGGATCGATTAAGGTGGGTAAATATGCGGATATGGTGATTGTTGACCGGAATCTATTCAATATTCCTCCGGAAGACCTCATAAATATGGAAATTGATCTGACTATGGTCAACGGCACTATTGTTTATGAACGTGTTGCAAATTAAACCCTTATCTTGTTGACATTAAAAGCGGGCCGATCTAATCAGCCCGCTTTTTTATTGGAAAAGAAGAATTATGGTGACTTATAAATTTTCCCGTCCTTCATAACCATTTTTAGATTGCTGATCGCGTCAAGATTTTCGAGCGGATTGCCGTCCACTGCGATCAAATCGGCGAGAAAGCCGGGCTTCACCTGACCGAGGGTATCTTTCATATTCATAAGCTCTGCCCCGACCATCGTCGCCGCCTGCATGGTTTTTTCTATACTCAGGCCATATTCATGCATCAATTTTAACTCACGCAAATTATCCCCGTGGGTATAGGGGCCAACATCACTGCCGTTACAGATGGTAACGCCCGCCTTCATGGCTGACGTCATGGCGTCATGTTTTCGTTTTATGCCGTTCGGCACTTCGTCCTCGCCTTTTTTCCAGCCGCCATATTCTGCGTTGGCTTCTGATACTGCCAAGGTCGGGCAAAAAATTACATTATGCTCTTTCATTAGCCTAAAGGTTTCAACCGATCCGCTGTCTCCATGTTCTATGGACTGGACTCCGGCGAGGGCCGCTCGTCTCATTCCCTCATCCGTTGCTGAATGGGCCACCACCTTGCGGCCACTGCTGGCTGCGGTCTCAACAATCATTTTAAGTTCTTCGAGACTAAAAGTTGGTCGGGCTTCGCCGTTTGGACCCCAGCGATAGTCGGCATATACCTTGACCACATCAGCTCCTTTGCCAATTTGATCACGAACCACCCGGATCAGGTCCGGCCCGTCGGCGGGTTCCGCCCCTAACGTCAGATCATGGGACAAATCAAATCCTTTGGGGCCGTAACTTCCGGTGGCCACAATGGCACGGCCCGCGACGATCAATCTTGGCCCCTCAATAACGCCCTTGTCTAAAGTTCTCTTTAAGCCGACGTCAGCATAACCTGCCCCTTCACTTCCAAGATCACGTAATGATGTGAAACCGGCGTACAGTGTCGCTTTCAGATGGCCAACGCCGCGGGCAACACGTTCCGCACGACTTTCAAGAAGCACCTGATCATTCCAGCTCGTTTCATTGTAGGGATGCAGAAGGACATGACTATGGGCATCAATCAGACCTGGCATCAAGGTGAGGCCGGTAAGATCGACGATATTTAAATTCTCCAGGGGGATCGGATAGCGCAATTGAATGTCAGCCCGTTTACCAACAGCTATAATTACGTTGTCCTCAATTAACACCTGACTGTCTTCGATTAATTTCGCATCTGCCACATCAACGATGCGCGCATTAATCAGTAGAGTATAAGTCTCTGCAAAAGTTGCCTGAGCGACAAACAGACTTAATATTATCAATAGGCCACTTTTCATTGATGTTCTCCCATAAGAAATGTTGCTTTTAGTGTCATTCCTCACCATACTTCAAAAAAATCAAAAATTACAAAGCAAATATAAAGGGCGGAAAATGGGCTGGTTAACAATATTACCTCAAATCGTTGCTATTGGTATCGTATTGTGGCGTAAAGAGGTCATCCTCGCCCTGCTCGCGGCTATTTTTACCTCCGAACTTCTACTGCTGATAGACGCCGCACCAGCAACGGCGGCAATGGCCCCCATTGAAACGATTGAACGGATTGTCAATGTTTTCTCCAGCGCCGATAGTACCCGGGTGTTGATGTTCTCGCTTATCATCGGCTGCCTGATCGCCTATCTCAGGCATTCCGGGGGTGTTACAGCCATGGTTGATTTGCTGATCAACGCCGGTATTACCAAAACCAAGAAGCAGGCCGGGCTTATGTCCTTTCTGATCGGTATCGTGCTTTTTGTTGAAAGCAACCTTAGTGTTATCACCGCTGGTATTGTCTCACGGGGTTTGTTTGACAAGTTTGGCATGAGCCGCGAGCGGCTTGCTTATGTTATCGATAGCACGAGCGCGCCTGTTTGTATCCTGCTTTTGATCAACGGCTGGGGGGCTGTGGTGCTCGCAAACCTTAATTCCAACGGCCTTGAAAATGCTGAGGCAACGCTGATCGGCACAATTTTTTATAATTTCTATGCCTGGATTGCCCTGGCAATTGTTCTCTATACCATCCTTAGCGATAAACTTCACGGCCCCTTGAAGGAGTGCGAAGCCAGAACACAGCAAGCGGCACAAAGGGATCCTGCACCAGAGTTTCCAGCCAGCAGTGCACGCTTCATGATTGTACCGCTTCTTTCACTGATCGGCCTAATTTTTATATTCATGTATTGGACTGGTGAGGGCGCCATTCGCAGCGGCGATGGTTCAAAATCTATCCTTTATGCAACGATCCTCTCCTGTATCATCGCTTATGCAATGATGCTTTCGAGCGGGCGATTCACTCATATCAAGCTTGTGGAAATTGGCTTTCAGGGAATGAATGAACTGCTGCAGCTGGTGACGATTGTCCTGCTCTCACTCGCGCTTGGTGCAAGCCTCAAAGTGCTAGGCACGGGCGCATTTGTCGCTGGTATTGCCGGTGAAAACCTGCCGCTGATCCTGATTGTGCCAATGCTGTTTCTGGCCTCATCGATCATGGCCTTTACCACAGGAACATCATGGGGCACATTTGCGCTTATGATCCCGATCGGTGTGCCGCTTATTCAAATGCTTGGACTGCCGCCTGCTTTTGTTATTTCAGCGATCCTCGGTGGTGGTGTGTTTGGTGATCATTGCTCGCCAATCTCCGATACAACGATGATTTCATCGGTGGCATCCGGTTGTAGTTTGCTTGATCATGTCAGAACCCAACTACCCTACGCGCTTCTTGGCGGGATCCTGACCTTCTTCGTTTATATTATTGTCGGTCTATTCGTGATCTAATAGGGTGGCTTTGTCACTGCTTTGCCAGACATCAAGCACGCTTGCATAAAGAGCCGTGCCTTCGGCCCATCGAGAATGCCCGCTGGTATTAATCCCCGGGCAATCAGGTCTATCTCTGCACCAGCATAACCATAACTCTTTTCGAACACCGGCCCTTCGGCGGTACGACTACACAGCATTACTGGCATTTTATCAACCAGCCGATCAAGAAGCGGCAGCCACGCCTCCGGTAAATGGCCCGCGCCAAAAGCTTCAACCACAAGACCGTCATAACTTTCACTCAAAACATGCTCGAGCATTCCCCCATCATCACCCAAAGTTGCCTTTACCAGACCAACTTTGGGTATATCTTTGATATCACTTATGTTTATGGTCGGCTTCTTGGTTATGCTCGCAGCCAGCAATACCGACCCCTCGCATATTTGCCCAAGTCTGCCGCCATTGAGCGATTTGAAGGCTCCGACATCACGAGTATGACATTTTTGAACGAACCGCGCCGCGTGGATTTCTTCATTCATCACCACGACAACTCCTGCACTTGAAAGTGCCGAAGAGCCGGCGGCGATTGTCGCAGACAATATATTTGCTGGCCCATCTGCGCTGACCATGTTAGCGCTTCTCATGGCACCAGTGACCGCCACAGGAATATTTACATCCAGAATGAGATCCAACATAAAGGCAACTTCTTCCAGAGTGTCGGTTCCTTGCACAATGACGACCCCGTCCGAGTTGTCTTCGCGGGACAACTCCTCTATTTTATTTTTTAAATCAAAGATATCATTCAAGTTGAGGTTGGCACTGGCCACCATCTTTACGGTTTGCGGGACAACTCTAGCGACGTCTGCAAGCCCAGACACCGCATTACATAAATCATCCGCCCCGACTGACGGCACGACTCCCTTGTTGTTTTCTGGCGCCCCCTTTGCAGGTGCCATCGATATCGTACCACCAAGCAGCAATACTGAAATAATAGGTTTCATGGTCATCCGACGCTCCTGTTTAAACTGTTTATTATAGTAATCATAATTACGGCTTACTCGAGTCTTTTTAAAGTTGTCTATTAATCGATGATCATAGGTAAATTATTTTTATATTTGATTCAATGACTTAGAATAAATGTTGTTTTTTTAAATATTATATTAATATAGTTAATGCTAAAGTCGTCCCGTGATTCTGATCATAACTTTCTGATCAAAATCAACTGGTTATGGAATATGGTTTAAGTGGTACATTAAAATATGAGCGCAGTAGAAGATTTGAATCAAGAACGTCGAATAACATTTTGTATGTATGAGTGCTGGGAAAAGCTGGCTGGTGATGCCGGGCTGCCTGCACTCAAAAATATGAACCGCGAAGAGATTGCCCCCTTTAAGAAAAATCTTGTTCTTATTGATCTGCGAAATGGTCATGAGAATCCGACTTTTCAAGTAATTGGCAATGATCTCCAAGAAGATCTCGAAGAGGACCTTACAAGCAAGCATGTAAGCAATGTACCGCGCCGGACCATGTTGAGCAGAGTTACCGATCATTATCTTGAGGTGCTGGCCAACCGTGTGCCAATCGCTTTTGAAGCCGAATTTGTCAATACGGACGGCGAAAAGGCCCTCTACCGCGGCATTCTGTTGCCGTTCAGCGATGATGGAGAGAACATCAATTTCATCCTCGGCGGTGTACGGTGGATTCTTGAAAAGGATGTTACTCTAGACGATTCAAAGCCAACCATTGAAGAGCTTATGCGCAGCATATCCGCAGGGCGCGAAGACACGCCTGTCCAGTACGACGAAGCAGCAATCGCCGCAGAAGACGATGCCCCCGATACAGTTTCCGAAGATTACATCGCTCCTGAAGCGCATGAGGAAGAAGCATATCAATCAACCGCCCCCTCCACGGACGACTCTGATGCCACTGGCGACAGTCATGTCATGGAAGAAGCAGAAGAAGACACTGCCAACATTGAAGCCACTTCGTTGCCTGAAGATTTCAACGAAGAAACGGCCCTTTCTGAAGACGACTTTGATATTGGCACTGAAGAGAGTGCGTCAGATGAAACTGGTGAAGGCACAATCGGTGATCCTGATCTTGCCGCGGATATAGCCTCTCAAGAAGACGTCCTTGATGTGGTCCCTGACGGCAATTCCTTCGAGGTGGCAGACGGCAACCCTGATTTGGAAGAAAATGTCTCTGAAGACATTGCATCCACTGAGGCCGCGACATTGGAAAATGAGACAAGCATTTTCACCGACGCTCCTGGCATTACCAGAAAAGATTTTGTCCCCGAGCCACAAGAAGAAGTAAGCGATGAGGCCGATATCATCAGCGAAGCTGAAGTTGATATATTGGCAGAACCCGAACAGAATGACGACAGCGAAATATTTACCGAATCGGCACAAGCGGACGAAGCTCTGTTTGATGATGCGGAGAGCGAAAATGATGCTATTGCCGTAGACGATAATTTTGGTGAGATATTTGATACAGAAGAAGCCCCTCAAACAACGGCTGAAGATAATCCCGAGCCTGTTGAGGAAAACGCCCTTTCATTCGTCGAAAATCTGGAAAAAGAACTTTATGGCCACACAGATGAAATAGAAATAGACGATGAAGAGGTACTAGTTTCAGACGATGAGGAGACCTCAGAAGAGGCTGGCAAAGAACCCCCATCAATCGACGTCGAGGCCGAATTAGAAACGGAAACCATTTTGGAGGGCCCAGAGGAAGAAGTAGCCATCGAGACCACCGAGGACTTGATTGCTGAGGCTGATGACACATACAGAGAAAAAAGCACTAGAGATCTTACCCTCAATGAATTGTTATCTGAACACGCCGCCGATGCTGAAGATATTTCAGATGATCTGATTGAAGAAAACGCCCTCGAAGAACAAGCCGTAGCTCGGGAGGATGCCGAAGTCAAACAACACACTGAAGCTGAGGCTGAAGAAACCGCTCCAACAGATAGTGAGTCTTCTGAGTTTGTGTTGGAAGACGAATATTTGGAGATCGAGGGGGGCGATGCATTCGAAGATAAAATTGTTGAAGAATTAGTCGATGAAAATGACTTTGACATCCATGAAAATATAACAGACTCCAAAGACTCTGACCCAGAATCGGACGAAGCGGATCAGGTAGACGTTACCTCAACAGTGGATATCTTAGCAGAAAGTATAGATGAAACAGCAGAGGTCCATACGGAAATCGGACAAGATGATCTGGACATGATTGCCGAGAGCGGTGACACACAATCCACCCAACGCAATGACGATGACCTCTCGATTGAAGAGCTGATGGAGAGTATCATTTCTGAACGGAAATTTGAGCACTCCCATGATACTGGAGACGACGAGGTGCTTGAAGAAGTCATCGGGGCAGTGGAGAACTCTGATTCTGAAGTGGCCTACGCAATAGATGAAGACGCCGTGATGGAAGAGGACTTTGTTGAAGAAGACATTGTCGAAGACGCTTCTGCTGAAGAGGCCTTTGCCGAAGAAGACATTGTCGAAGACGCTTCTGCTGAAGAGGCCTTTGTTGAAGACGTTGTGATTGAAGAAGATGTTGCCGAAGAAACTTCTACTGTAGAAGTCTTTGTTGAAGACGTCATTGTTGAAGACGTCATTGTTGAAGAAGTTGTGGTTGAAGAGTGCCTTTTTGAAGAATCCCTCGCTGAAGAAGACGTTGCTGAAGAAGACGTTGTCGAAGATATCGTCGAAAACAGCGAAGAGGATGCTGGGGAAGACTTGATTGAGGCCCTCACCGAAGACCGTTTAAACGAGACATCGCAGAACGAAGATATCGCAGAGCCTCAGGTAACGACGGAGGCCAATGCCGTTTCCTCGCAAGAAATAGAACAAGAGTCGATTTCGGTGGATAAGGCAGACGTTGAGATAGAAGCGGTTGCGCAGGCGCCAATATCCACAGATGTCCCGCAGGAAAAACCGAAAAAATCAAGCGTCATCGAAAGGGCGATGGCAATGATGGCTCCCAACTTTAGTCGTCCAAAAGACCCTATCGTGCAAGATATGCCTGTCACAGGTTCGACAGAACCCTTGGAAGAAAGCGCCCCCGCAGACGTGACACCAGCACCAATGAATGGCGAAGAGCTGCCAGTGGGATCATTAGAGCCCGCAGAAGAAGAAATTGCAGTCTATACTGCACCGGAACCAGTGAACGAAGAAACCAAATCAATAGATTCGCCAGAACCTGCACAAGAGGCTGTAACCATCGACGTAACGCCAGAAGCGGACCTTGTCGACCAAGATGTCGAGCTCGAAATTGAAGACGATATTGAGATCGAAGGCGTTGGTGAGACTGAAGACGAAATTGAGATCGAAGATGTGGTCAACGAGTTGTCTAGTGCGGCTGAAGGCCCACAGTATACAGAGCCGGAAATTACTGCCACGGTTTCTACGCAAGATGACGCGCTGGATGACGTTGAATATAGCACAGAGAACATCGCGGACACCCTACCGACGGAAGAGACGCAGGAAAAATCGTTGCAGGACTTAAGAGCAACGCTAAAGCAAATCATCGGCTA
>CAXBLS010000118.1:0-10553 GCA_963976585.1 uncultured Kordiimonadaceae bacterium | reverse complement strand
TTGTTCCAGGTTAAACTACGTAACTCACTTGCACAAACACCTGACTTTGATGTGGTTGACTTCCCTGCGGAATTCGCGGCTATTGCTGCTGCTGGTTTCCAAGGTGCTGCAACACTTACTGGTGTTGACTTCCCAACCAACCAGGGTTCAAGACGTGTTCGTGGTATCGAGATTGTCGCTTCACACAATATCGATCTTGAAAACTCTACTTTGAGATTGGTTCTTGCTGCGGCTCATGTGAAAGTTAAAATGCTTGAGCATAACCTTCGTGACCGTGACCTGTTCAATGAAGAGAATGAAACTGCTCCTTACAGAGCAACATTCACAGCGAACTGGAACATGGACAACGTTAGCGTTATGGCTCGTGGACGTTGGATTGCAACACGTGAACTTAACGCTGGTCTAGATGACGCCGGTGAGTTCATCGGAAGCAGCCAACCACTTTCAGCATATCGTATTGATAAGCAACCAGGTCGTGTATTCTTTGACCTCGCACTTACATATGACGTGAATGAGCAGTTTGCTGTAACAATCGGTGCGAACAACCTATTGAACACATTCCCGAAAGCCCAACCTGAAATTGTTGAGACATCACAAAGACGTGGTCGTCAATATCTTTCTGATGGTATGGACTGGCAAGGTGGTCAATATTACGCACGTATTAGCGCATCATTCTAATCTGATTAGAATTGTGTGAGCAGCTTCGGTTGCTCACATGCTAAAATATAAGATTAGCCCCTCGTTTCTTTGGAAACGGGGGGCTTTTTGTTTGTGAGCCGGTAATTTTGCCGGAATTTTTAAGTGGAGTATATTTTTTAAACGGAAAGAATCGCAGCAAGTTCTTCGTGACCAGCAGAGGCTGCAAAGTCGGTTGCCATGCGGCCATCGTCAGCTTTCTGAGTTGTATCAGACCCTTTTTCAATCAACAGTGCAACAATTTCAGATGACCCTAAAGCCGCTGCAGACATAAGCGGTGAGAAACCACCCATCATCTGAACATTCACATCCGGATCGAATTCAAGCAATATTTTCACCACATCCAGATGAAGACTTGCCACAGCGCTTTGAAGCGGGCGAAGGTCACTACCATTCATGGCCAGTTTATCCACTTCAGCACCATTTTCAAGAAGCAACTTAGCAACGTCTGCACTCCCGAAATAACTCGCAAGGTGAAGCGCGGTAAACCCGTCGCCGCTATATTCGTGGACGATCTTTGGATTGGTCGCGAGAATAACTGAAATTTGCCCAACACCACCTAGGGCGGCCAGATCAAAAACATCCAGATCAGGTTCATACCCTAGCAAAACGTCCGTAAGTTCTGGCTTCTGGATATAAAGTGAGAATAATACAGCAGAAAGTCCGTCATTGCTGCGACATGACGCAAGACCGGGGTCCGCATCGAGAAGTGCCTTTAAAGCATCAATATCGGCCACATCAATGGCCTTAAAGACGTCATCGCGTGTCATTTATAGTATCCTGTAATTATTAAGCCCCATATTGGCAAGCTCATCGGCGCGTTCGTTGCCTTCATCGCCGTTGTGACCCTTAACCCATTTCCAGGTTATAGTGTGGCGCTGCACTGCCAAATCGAGGGCCTGCCAAAGATCCGAATTTTTGACCGGCTTTTTCGCAGCCGTACGCCAACCGTTATTTTTCCAATTTTCAATCCACTTGGTAATACCGTCCTTCACGTAGGTACTATCCGTATGCAATGTGACCTTGCACGGTTCTTTTAATGCAGTGAGCGCCTCAATCGCTGCGGTGAGCTCCATGCGGTTATTTGTGGTTTCAAACGCACCTTCCATAATTTCCTTTGTATGGTCAGCGTATATCAGAAGCGCGCCCCATCCGCCTGGACCAGGGTTTCCGGAGCAGGCTCCATCCGTATAGATCTCTATTTCCTTCATGAGGTCATATCCACACCATATTCACCAGCAGAAGATACTTGTTGATGAAATTTAAGCATTTGCAGATATTCAAGCGGGTCCTTGGTTTTCACAAGTGCCCCTTCCACTCTATTGAGCCAGTCATAAAGGCGCGTAAGCATAAATCTGAGTGCTGCACCGCGGCAGAGAAGTGGTAAAGCTTGTTGTTCATCTGAAGACAGTGAACGAATTTTATCATATTCTTTTATAATGGCCGTGGCTTTGGTGACATTAAAAGAACCATCGGTATCAAAACACCAGGCATTGAGGCAAATCGCCACATCATAGACCAACATGTCCGAGCAGGCAAAATAGTAATCAATCAGTCCCGAAAGCTTACCATCAAGAAAAAAAACATTGTCAGGAAAGAGGTCGGCGTGAATAATGCCGGTGGGTAGGTTTTTAGGCCACTCATTCGACAGATACTCAATTTCATTATGGATAATATCACCAAGGCCAGCTGCACATTCGTCTGCGCGATCTTCGCAGGAGGCGGCGAGTTTCTGCCATCCAGAAAGGGAGAGATCATTTTTTCGTGACATTTCAAAGTCCGAAACGGCAAGATGCATTTCGGCTAGTGCCGCACCTAATTGCTTACAGTTTTCCACATTTGGCCGACTTACAGAAAGACCGTCAAGAAAGCTTATAAGTGCTGCTGGTCGTCCACATAACTCTTTCAAGGCGATGCCGTTTTTATCTTCAATGGGTGTCGCGCAGTCTATGCCTTTGTGGGCAAGATGATCCATAAGTCCCAGAAAGAACGGCAGCTCGTCAGCATTTACCCTCTTTTCATAGAGGGTAAGAATAAATTTGTCTTTCGTGGTCGAGAGTAGATAGTTGGAGTTTTCAACGCCTTCAGCAATTCCTTTAAAAGATACAACTTCACCAACATCGTAGTCTGCAATAAAGGCTGATATCTCATCTGCGCTGACATTTGTATATACGGCCATTACCCATCTTCTCTTGAAAGTATTGCCGGAACCTTGAACGTAACATTTTCTTCAATGGTAAGAATATTTTCAATTTTCGTGTCGTATCGTTTCTTGAAAGAATCCATAACTTCCTCAACAAGGATTTCGGGTGCCGAAGCCCCAGCTGATATTCCAACATTGCTGATGCCTTCAAACCAGTCCCAGTCAATTTCAGCCGCCCTCTGAATGAGCATTGAACGACACCCGTTTTTTCTTGCTACCTCAACCAGTCTGCGGGAGTTCGAACTATTCGGTGCGCCAATGATTAGCACCATCTCCACCTTCTCCGCAAGCGCCTTCACAGCATGTTGCCGGTTCGTGGTTGCATAACAAATATCTTCTTTCTTTGGATCCTGAATTGATGGGAACTTGTCTTTCAAAGCTGAGATTATTTCCGATGTATCATCAAGTGATAATGTGGTTTGAGTGATATACGCAACATTATCAATGTTGTTAAGCGACAACTTTTCAACGTCCTCAGGACCTTCCACGAGATGTATTGCCCCGTCACGAAGTTGCCCCATGGTTCCAATGACTTCCGGATGGCCTTTGTGGCCGATCATAACAATCTCTGCTCCCTGCCTGTCATACCGCTCCGCTTCGCGGTGAACTTTGCTCACCAGCGGGCACGTGGCATCAATATAAAGCATATTTCTGTCTTCAGCTTCAGCGGGGACCGATTTTGGAACACCATGTGCCGAGAAAACAACTGGCTTGTCCGAGGGCACTTCGTGAAGTTCATCGACGAATACCGCCCCTCGCTTTATCAGGCCTTCGACCACATATTTATTATGGACGATTTCGTGGCGCACATAAACGGGCGCACCGTATTTTTCCAGTGCCATTTCCACAATTTGTATGGCGCGGTCAACACCTGCACAAAACCCGCGTGGATTGGCAATATAAAGGTTCATATTCTTATCGCTCATAACTGGACCTTATACACATTGTTTACGTAAATTAAAACGACCTAAATTAATATTCGGGGTTAAATTGCGCCAAACAATCAACGCATAGAACATATGCATGATGTGGATCGTTTAATTTGCTAAAAATCGACAGTTTTTCGGTAATCTTCCGCAATAGAATCTGTTCAGGACTGTTTCGTTTATCGGCAATATAGCTCGACATTTGGCTCTGATTATCAAACAAACGAGACATGAGCTGAATTTCGAACGGAATTTCATCTTCAATATGAATCACTCTATAGTCCTCAAGGGCCGCTCGCGCTATTGCTGCTTCAATGGCTTGATCAATATTTCCTAAATGATCAACGAGGCCTATTTCCTGCGCCTTTCGTCCTCCCCAAACTCGACCCTGAGCAATTTCATTGACCTGCTCTACAGTCATATCGCGTCCTTCCGCCACCAAATTCAGAAATCTTTGATAGCCGTTTTCAATGTTGCTTTGGATAATATTGCTAAGCTTTTCTGGTATCGGCTTATTTATTCCCGCAGAAACCAAAGGCGTTGTTCCCACACCGTCGGTCGTGATACCAATTTCAGCCAATGTGCCTTCAATGTTAGGGATCGCGCCAAAAATACCAATTGATCCGGTAATTGTTGTAGGACTCGCCCAAATTTCGTCCGCATTCGCGGCAATCCAGTAGCCGCCCGATGCGGCAACGCCCGCGAATGACGCTATCACTGGTTTACCTGCTTCTTTAAGAAGTAAAACTTCCTGCCGAATGAGTTCGGATGCGAAAGCACTTCCCCCTGGGCTTTCAACTCTCAGTACCACGGCTTTTACTTTATCATCTAAGCGGACATCACGAAGTTGTCTTGATAAGGTATCGCCACCTACAGTGCCCTGCGGCATATCGCCGTCCATTATCGAACCATTTGCGTAGACCACCGCGACAACATTTTTACTTGGGGTTAAATCAGACACGCTTACCTTCGAGGTGAGATAATCCCGCAGATACACTTGATTGATACCTTGATTATTTTCACCTTTGCCCACCCGCTCCTGCATGTAAGTAACCCACTCCGCACGAGTTTTTAATCCGTCAACCAACGAATTACGAAACGCCAGTTGGCCAAGATCACCGTTAAGTTCCATTAGAAGCTGATCGGCATTTTCAATCCCCGCTCTAATTATATTTTCGTCGAGTGAGCGTTGGGCTGCGATCTGCGCAACATAATCATCCCAGAGACCACCGTAAAGTTCAAGATTGGCCGCTCTTGCTTCCTCTGACATATCACTGCGTATAAATGGCTCCATGGCGGACTTATATTTGCCAACCCGAAACAACTGCACTTCTGCTTTTATTTTTTCAAGAAATCCTAGAAAATAATTTTGAAATCCGCCGTAGCCGTAAAGAAGGGTAGCCCCCTGTGGATGCATATATATTTCATCCGAAAATGATGCGAGCAAATACGCCGACTGATCATATAGACTGCCGTAGGAAACAACTTTCTTACCGCTTTCTTTAAATTTCTCAATTTTTTGGCCAATATAATGAAGTTTTGATGGGTAGGCGCCGCCGAAACGGGAAAAATTCAACACCAGCATGTCAATATTGTCATCATTCTGCGCAAGATCAATCGCCCTTACCACATCACGAAGCAAAGTATTCGCCCCGATCTGACCAGCGATAATTTGTTCGTAAGGATCGTTGCTAAAAGTTTCCTGTTCAACGATTGCTCCTCTAAAGTCAATAACTAAGGCACTGTTTTTTGGAGAGGATTTATCTCCCCTCGAATCAAAAACAAAATTTCCTAAAATAAGCGATGTAAAAATCACCGCCAACAACAAGAAAATTAATGTCCCGACAAAAGATTGCATCTTTTGTACAAATTTCCAGAAGGATTTTATAAAATTCATTTGAGCCTCATTTAATCAAAATTGTAACTAAAACAATATATTATGGTGAGATTAGGTCATCACACAATATCGAAGCTTTAATTGCATATTTTTATATAATGACTTCGATTGACTCTTCAAGCAATCCCCTTATTATGAGCGTTGCTATTTTCTTTGCGGGAGAGACCTTTTTTAAAGGCGCCGAAGGAGCAACCGCCCCGGAAACTCTCAGGCAACCGGACCGCCAAGAATTCAAGCACTCTGGAAAGTGAGGCCTCAGCCTCCGCCGACGGGGTAAACTCAAATTTTGAGTCAAATCTCTCAGGTATCGATGACAGAGGGGGCACCGATGGTACGGGTTTGCGTACCGAACGTGCTAACTCTGGAGAAAATAGATGAGTGACCAAGATAGCGATCTGCTAAAAACACCACTCCACACACTTCACGAAGAACTCGGCGGCAAGATGGTGCCGTTTGCGGGTTATCTTATGCCAGTGCAATACTCGCTCGGCGTGATGGGTGAACATAACCACACCCGCGAACAAGCCGGACTTTTCGATGTATCCCATATGGGACAGGTGGTGATCACCGGTGATGGAGCCGATGCGTGGCTTGAAACACTTGTGCCAGGAAACATCATCGATCTCAAACCTGGCCGTATTCGTTATACGATGTTTACGGACGAGACCGGGGGAATTCTTGATGATCTGATGATTACCAAGCGTGAAAAAGATATATTCATGGTGGTCAATGCCGCTTGCAAGGAGCAGGATATCGCTCACATGCGTGCACATTTGCCTGATCACCTGCAACTCACCGAACTTGATGACCGTGCTCTCATTGCGCTTCAGGGGCCAATGGCCGCAGCCGTTACGGCGCGCTTTGCCCCCGGTGCCGAAGATCAGAATTTTATGTCTTACATGGAAGCGGATATTGCCGGTGTAACCTGCTTTATCAGCCGTTGCGGCTATACGGGTGAAGACGGTTATGAAATTTCAATCCCAGCCGACCAAGCCGAAGATGTTTGTCGCATACTGCTTGGTGAGCCGGAAGTAGAAGCCATTGGCCTTGGTGCGCGCGATAGCTTGCGTCTTGAGGCCGGACTTTGCCTTTATGGTCATGACATTACAACAGAGACTACCCCGATCGAAGGGGCACTTGAATGGTCCATCGGTAAGCGCCGACGTGAACAGGGCGGCTTTCCCGGTGCCGACAAAATCCTTGATCAGCTTGCAAGCGGAAATATAGAAAGAAAGCGTGTCGGTATTTTGCCGGCTGGCCGCGCCCCTGCCCGTGAAGGCACTGAGATTTTGGATGCGGACGACAATGTCATTGGAGAAATAACCAGTGGCGGGTTTGGTCCCACATTCGGCGGTCCCGTAGCAATGGGATATGTGAAAACTGAATTTTCGGAAAATGGTACTGATGTCTTCCTTGCTGTGAGAAAGAAAAAGCTCGACGCAAGAGTGGAAGCCATGCCATTTGTTCCGCAACGTTACTTTAGAAAACAAAAATAGAAGGGAAATTATTATGACAATTTATTATTCAGAAGATCACGAATGGATCAATGTTGAGGACGGTGTTGGCACGGTTGGTATTACTGACTACGCGCAAAATGCCCTCGGCGATATCGTTTTTGTAGAAGTGCCAGAAGTCGGCGATGATTTCGCTAAAGGTGACGAAGTAGCCGTAGTCGAAAGCGTCAAGGCAGCATCCGAAATCTATTCGCCAGTTGCTGGTGAAATAACCGCTGTGAACGAAGATCTGGAAGACAATGCAGCACTGGTAAACAGCTCTCCTGATGGTGATGGCTGGTTCTTTAAAATGAAAATTGCTGATGAAAGTGAGCTAGTAGAACTATTAGATGCCGCTGGTTATAAAGCTTTTATTGCTGGTCTGGAATAAAAACCCTGAGTAATTATATTAAGGTTTAACACATGCGTTATTTACCCCTTTCATCCGATAACCGAGCAGAAATGCTCGAGAAAATCGGTGCCCAGGACATCAATGAATTGTTCGTCGATGTACCGGGCCATGCGCTTTTAAAAGGATTAGTGGACCTACCACTCCATATGACCGAAATGGAAGTGGAACAGAATTTTGCTGCTTTTGCCGCAAGAAATGTTCCTGCCGGATCGGTACCCTTCTTCGTTGGCGCTGGTGCCTATCACCATCATGTACCAAGTTCTGTTGACTACCAAATTCAGCGCGGCGAGTTCCTCACCGCCTATACACCGTATCAGCCAGAAATTTCACAAGGCACACTGCAGACACTTTATGAGTTTCAAACACAGGTCGCCCAAATCACCGGTATGGATGTGGCTAATGCCTCTATGTATGACGGGTCAACCGCCTGCGGTGAAGCAGCCCTCATGGCGCGCCGGGTCACGAAGAAGAAAAAAGTGATCTTAAGTGGCAATCTTCATCCGCAATATATCCAAGTGGTTAAATCCGCGACAAGATATACCGATGATGATGTAATAGTGAACGATCCAGCAGTTGATGCGACTGAGAGTTTAATTGATCAGGTTGATGATGATACCAGTTGTGTGATTGTTCAATATCCGGACTTTTTCGGTAATATTCATGACTATTCGGCACTTGCAGACGCCCTTCATGAACGTAAAAAATTGCTTGTTGTCGTCACCACCGAAATTGTCGCCCTTGGCGCCATCAAATCACCCGGTGAAATGGGCGCGGACATTGTCGTTGGCGAAGGACAGTCCATCGGCAATGGCCTGTGCTACGGCGGACCTTACGCTGGCCTTTTCGCTACTAGGCAAAAATATGTACGCCAACTTCCCGGTCGCCTGTGCGGGGAAACAACGGACGCCGACGGAAAGCGCGGTTATGTGCTAACCTTATCAACGCGTGAGCAGCATATTCGCCGTGAAAAAGCAACCAGTAACATTTGTACCAATGCTGGTTTATGCACCCTCGCCTTCACTATTCACATGACACTGCTTGGTGAAAAAGGCTATCGCCAGCTCGCCAAAGTCAATCATGCGAGCGCGGTGAAGCTTAAAAATAAACTCGCTGATATGGACGGCCTTGAGGTGCTCAATAAGACATTCTTCAATGAATTTACGGTACGTCTCAATAAAAATGCCGCAGACGTGGTTGAAGCACTTGTCGAACGTGATGTTATTGCAGGACTACCAGTTTCTCGTCTGTATCCAAAAAATACAGCTCTTGAAAATGATCTGCTTATCGCGGTCACCGAAACCACATCGGATGACGATATGGACATTCTGGTTGAAGAACTAAAAGAGGTGCTAAAATGATGAATAATCAAGGACGGCCAACACGTGCCGAAGGCGCGAAAAGCGCGGGCAAAGGTTATGAAACTTTCACCGGAAGTCGCGGGCTTTCACAGGTCGAAGGCCTCATTTACGAAATTGGTGATATCAACCGAACTGGTGTTGATCTGCCCGAAGTGGACGATTTTGAAAGCGCGCTCGGCGGTATGGAACGGACCGAAGAAATTGGCCTCGCTGGACTAACTGAACCAGAAGCTATGCGCCACTACACGCGCCTTAGCCGCAAAAACTACGCCATTGATCTCGGGCTTTATCCTCTGGGCTCTTGCACTATGAAACATAATCCACGCCTTAATGAGAAAATGGCTCGATTATCTGGCCTTGGCGATATCCACCCGCTTCAACCGGTGAGTACCACTCAAGGTGCCTTAGACCTCATTGATACGCTGGCACACTGGCTTAAAACGCTGACTGGCATGCCTGCTGTTGCCATGTCACCGAAAGCGGGTGCCCACGGCGAGCTTTGCGGACTTATGGCCATACGTGCCGCGCTCGAAGCCAAAGGCGACGCGCGTTCTGTGGTGCTCGCACCGGAAAGTGCCCACGGCACAAATCCGGCGACAGCTGCGCTTTGTGGATATAAAGTCAAGCCTATACCTGCCACTGAAGACGGCCGGGTTGATCTTGACGCTATGAAAGAAGCACTTGGCGCGGATGTAGCAGCAATTATGGTCACCAATCCAAATACTTGTGGTTTGTTTGAACGTGAGATTATTGAAATCGCTGACGCCGTGCATGCAGTTGGTGGTTACTTTTACTGCGACGGTGCCAATTTCAACGCCATCGTCGGTAAAGTACGGCCAGGTGACCTCGGTGTGGATGCTATGCATATCAACCTTCATAAAACCTTTTCTACCCCGCATGGTGGCGGTGGTCCGGGCGCTGGTCCGGTGGTGCTTTCTGAAGCGCTGGCCCCTTACGCACCGATCCCATACGTTATTGCGGGCGAAGAAACATTTGAGCTGGTTGAACATGATCCATCCGGAAACAGTTTTGGCCGCATGACTGCGTTTCACGGTCAGATGGGCATGTTTATCCGGGCGCTTGCTTATATGATGTCCCACGGCGCCGACGGCCTAGCCAAGGTGGCGGAAGACAGCGTTCTTAATGCCAACTACGTGCTTGCGAGCCTTAAGGATATCATGAGCGTCCCGTTTGAAGGGCCATGCATGCATGAAGCGCTGTTTGATGATCATTTCTTAAAAGATACCCGTGTCAGCACCCTTGATTTCGCCAAAGCCATGATCGACGAAGGCTACCATCCGATGACCATGTATTTCCCATTGGTGGTGCACGGCGCGATGCTCATCGAACCAACGGAGTCGGAAAGCAAGCAGTCTGTAGATGAATTTATCGGTATGATGCGTCACCTGGTGGAGCGGGCAAAAGCTGGTGAAGTCGAACGCTTTACCGGCGCACCCCATTACGCGCCGCTCAAGCGTCTTGATGAAACAGGCGCAGCCAGAAATCCGGTCCTGCGTTGGCGAGCGGAAGAAGAATGATAAATAAGGCGGCTTAACAGCCGCCTTATT
>CAXBLS010000117.1:0-10564 GCA_963976585.1 uncultured Kordiimonadaceae bacterium | reverse complement strand
AACCCCGCCTGCCCAGCAGTACCAATGGCATTTGATGGTGGTGCAACGGATCGGATGAGAGGGGCTCAGTAGCATTTTAATCTAAGATATGTCATACTTCCTAGGTTACATACACATCATGGGGAATTCTATGTTACCGAAAATTACGCTTGTTGCCATTTTTTATGTTCTTGGCTCGCTTTCCATTTCCGCTCAGGACACTCCAACAGACATAAATATAGGGACAATACATTCACTACATTCAAATGTATTGAATGAAGACAGGCCCTACTGGCTATCCTTACCCGCTAATTTTGATCCTGAAAAACCATACCCGGTAATTTACATGACGGATGGGGACTTAAGTTTTCACTTTGCCAGCGGAATGCTAAAGCAGCTTGCCGCAACTGGCAAAATACCGGATATCATATTGGTATCAATTCCCAACACTGATAGAAACCGTGACTTAACACCAACCCATACAGAGGTGGACTCGCAAGGAAAACAGCAGTCATTTCTTAAAACTACGGGTGGTGGCGATAATTTTATTGAATTTATAAAGACTGAATTAAGTTCCCGTATCGAAGAAAATTATACCACTTCGAAATTCAGAATTTATATTGGTCATTCATTTGGTGGTCTACTGGTCACCCACGCCTTTTTAGAACATTCCGATTTTTTTAATGCTTTCCTTGCCATTGATCCTAGCCTTTGGTGGGACGATAGAGTGATGAATAGGAACCTTCTTGAGAAAATTTCTCAAAAACGGTCACATAACAGCACTTATTACATGTCATCGGCTAACAATGATAATCCACTTGGAAATACTATGTTAGAGCCGCAGATGCAATTTATGGATAGCTTAACTCGCTGGGACACGGACACATTGAATGTAAAACGTGAATATTTTAGCAATGATAATCACGGATCCGTTGACCTTATCAGTGTTTATAATGGACTTCAGTTTATATTCGATAAATATAAACTTGATTTTGAAAAAGCTGTCGAAGACCCCAACTATTTGGATGAACATTTTAGCAATTTTTCAAAAAGAATTGGCTATAATTTCTCTCCTGGTGAAAATGTGATTAATCGCCTCGCCTATACTTATCTTTTCGTAAAAAAAGATAAAGATAAAGCCCTTGAGCTTTTTATCCAAAACACCCAAAACTATCCAGATTCTTCAAATACGTACGACAGCCTTTCAGATGCTTATAAAGAGATAGGTAATAACGAAATGGTCATTAAAAACCTAGAAAAAGCCATTGAACTTGATCCAAATGCTGAAGGTTCAAAAAGAAAGCTTAAAGAATTTCTCGAAAGTGACCGCGAATAAAAAAAGGCGGCCAATTGGACCGCCTTTTCAATAGATGTAGACTTGAGTTCACATCATTTTCATCGCCAGGGCGACAATGCCCCAGAGCACAAGAACCAAAATAGGTAACATACTTAGCGTGAAGCCAATACTGCGTTTTTTCGGGTCTGCCACATAGCTTTTCAGGTAGATAAAACGGCCAATGATATAAATGATACCCGCATATGCGGCGACATCGGCACGGACGTTGGTCGCGAAAATTAACATGCTGGGGATCAATGCTACGAGCAGTTCAAGCGTGTTCATCTGAACTCGAAGTTGCCGTTCAAATGCTTCGTTTCCGCTACATGCCGGCGCATCAATACCGTATGTTGCCCGCGCTTTTCCGACTAAAATTGAAAAATAAATATATTGGAGCAATGCGACCAATATAACCAGTGATACAAGTTCCATGAATTCCCTCTCCTTGTTGTAAAATTTGAAGCCAAACCCTAGGCCATAGAAAGACTGCCGTCAATTGACTTATTGTTAACCCTGTATTTTAAGACTTTGTTAATACATTGGGCCATATTATGGCAGTACGCTTAACACTTGAGCGACCGTCCCCCCCTTGTAGAGTTCAAACGGTCGCTCATTTTTTTGCCTTTTTTAGATCACTGTCCTTGGTAACGCTTGCTGAAATGATTGCCACGTTTAAGGTTTAGATAGCGATCCCGCAATAAAGTGCGCCGTGAGACTAAGTCATATTCAACGCCGCGAACGATAACGTGATCGGTGTTTGAAGTCACTTCGAGCGTGTCGCCGTCCCAGACAACCACGTCAGTATCTTTACCTTCTTCAATTGATCCTACCACATCATCAAAACCAAATATTTCAGCGGCATTAATTGTAATGGTGATCATGGCACTTGGCCGTGGTTGATAGGTACGCGGGACGCAATTTTATCATAAACCACCATAAGTACGCGTTTATCCTCTTCGTGCGCAATGAATACAGACCCCACCATTAGCATGGACACCCCAATGAGCAGCTTAAAGTCATTTGAAAGTATCAGAAGCTTCTCGACTTTATAGTTTCAGTTGAATTTGAATTTTTCGCTTTTAATAACGTCGTAAGAATGATTAACTGAGTACAACATAAATATAATCATAAAAAGACGAGGATTTTACAATGGAAAGAAGAAGTTTTTTTGCTGCCGCTGGCATTACAGCACTCGGAGCAAGCCTGCTTACTGGCAAAGCATCTGCTCAGTCCGCAGGCAAGGTTGATGCAAAACTCGCCGAGTTAGGTGTCGAAGTCAAAGCGGCAGAAGCGCCAGTTGCTGCCTATGTTGGATGGCGCAAAGTTGGAAACATAGTTTACATAGCTGGGCAGGTTCCTGCTGGTCCAGACGGTCTTATACTTGGCAAACTTGGTGACAACATGACCACTGAGCAGGGTTACGTTGCAGCACGTTACTGCGGTATCAATCTACTCGGTCAGCTTAAGGCTGCTTGTGGCGGTGATCTAGACCGTGTGGTAAAATGCGTTCAAATCCAAGGGCTTGTGAATTCCACCGATGATTACACTGAACAACATCTCGTTGTCAATGGCACTTCCGAACTGTTCCTTGACATTTGGGGTGAGCCGGGCCTTGCCGCACGTGCTGCCGTTGGCACCAATAGTCTGCCGCTTGGTATTGCGTGTGAGGTTCTTGCTGTCTTTGAGGTCGCATGATGATCCGCCGCGCTCTTTTCACATCTCTCGCAGCGAGTATTCTTGCCGCCTGCGGAAAAGCTGAAGATCCAGCACCAGAAGAACAAGCCGCAGAAACTCCACCTACCGCAATGGGTGGAAAAGTCGATGCAAAATTGGCAGAACTAGGCATTGTCCTACCTGAAGCCACAACCCCGATTGCCGCCTATACTCCGATCCGCATCGTCGGCAATATGGTTTATATCGCCGGACAAGGTCCCAGCGATCAAGGCGTCGTCGGTAGAGATTATACCATGGAACAAGGGTATGGCTTTGCGCGAGACGCCGGCATCAGTGTCCTAAGTCAGCTCAGAAAAGCCTGCGACAGTGATCTTGACCGCGTGGTTCAATGCGTTCAACTTCAAGGTTTGGTCCGGTGCACTGACGATTTCACCGAACAACATTTGGTTGTTAATGGCTGCTCGGAACTGTTCCGCGATGTGTTTGGCGATGCTGGCCTCGCTGCACGCGCCGCCGTTGGCACCAATGCCCTGCCCGTTGGGTTTGTCTGTGAAGTCATCGCCACTTTTGAAATAGCTTAGAGTGCCTATTGACCTCAAAAAGTATAAAAAGCTTCTCCTGTCCCGGCAGGAGGAGCTTTTATCACTTATAAAATCACACAAAGCCGACAGCGCCCCTGTTGAGCTGGATCAGAGCATGGTTGGCCGCCTTTCGCGCATGGACGCATTGCAGGGCCAGGCCATGGCAGAAGAAGTGAAGCGCCGCCGTGATCAGGAACTGGCACGCATCAACGCTGCATTTGAACGTATGGACGAAGACGAATATGGCTACTGCCTAAACTGCGGCGAAGACATCGCCGAGGAAAGGCTAAACCTCGATCCTTCTATTTTACTTTGTAGCAAGTGTGCGGTTTAAAAAAAACTCTATGGCACAGAATTTCGGTTAACATTTTCCTTGGAAGTGGGCGCAAAAAAACGGGCCGCCCCCCAAGGAGGAAACGGCCCGTTAAAATTCTTTTAAAACCTTAAGCCATTTTACAGGCTTTATTCAGGTTATCGAGAGCTGTTTTAAGACTTGAGCGTGGAACAGCGATGTTCATGCGCATAAAGCCATCGGAACCGATACCGTATGATGAACCAGCGTTAAGTTGAACGCCACATTTTTCAACGATCCACTCACCAAGCGCCATTTCCGGCTTAAGACCAGAATGACGACGACCTTCGTCGCGCATTTTGTCATGATAAGCTTTCATATATTCTGGTGTAACAACCTTTTTCATAAGGCCGTTACAATCAAGCCATGCAAGATAAGTACCTTCTGGTTTTGAATATTCGATACCCGGCATTTCGCCTGATTTATTTACATAATCAACAAGGAAGTCAAAATTTCCATCGATATATTCATTTACATCATCTACCCACTCTGCACCTTCTTCAAACGCTGTTTGACAGGCAATAAGACCAAAGGCATTACAGCCAGTGTCATGTCCACCACCGATCATAGTTGCGTCCATAAGATCTTGGTTTTGTGTGTAGAAGTAAGCCACTTTAAGGTTAGCCTGACCAAATGTTTTAGATGGTGAGCGGTATGTGATACTTGTGTTCGCATATTTTTCACCGATTGATGAATAAGGTACGAATTTGTGACCTTTGTTTACGAAATCACAGTGAATTTCGTCAGCAAGAACTGTCACACCGCGGCTGATACAAAGATCACCGAGCGCACGAAGCTCATCAGCTGTCCAGCATTCGCCGGATGGATTATTCGGGTTACAAAGAATAAGACACTTTGTTTCATAATCAAGACGCTCTGCAAGATCTTCAAGATCCATGTGCCAGCGACCATTGACTTTCTTCATAGGGTTCATTTCAACGCGCATACCGGCTTTGTTGATCGCACCACGAAACCCGCTGTAGGTGGGCGTTTGCAAAATGACTTTACCTTTAACCGGGTTAAGACCACGCATAGATGAAATCATACCAGGCTTAAGCGCTGAAGAGTTTCTGATCCATTCACGCTTGATGTCCTGACCGTACCGTTCTTTGTTCCAGTTGATGATCGATTGCCAATAGCTATCCGGCAATGTTTCATAACCATAGTTATCATATGTGGCACGTTTTTGAAGTGCTTTAACAACAGCAGGATGTTGTCTGAAATCAAGGTCAGCAATGCCCATTGGCACAGTGATATTTTCTTTACCGTAACGACGGATTGCAGCGTCCCATTTGACTGAGTTGACACCGATGCGGCTGTAGATTTCATCGAAATCATAACCTTTGCCAGAACCGCCACTTGACTGTCCCATTGCAAATGCGCTGCTTGCGCCTGAGGCAGACATAAGTGCGGTTACACCAGCCGCACCCTTCATAAAGTTTCTGCGACTTGGTCCATTAAATTTTTTCATAATAATATCCTTTAAATTTATTCCCGTAGCTTGAATAAGCTAATTTTCCCTTTGAAAATACTCTGTTAACGAGTTTATTAATTAATATATATAGTATATAGAGCTATACTCTCATCTCAAAGATGATAGTTTATAACATGACATTATTACCTTGGGAAGAAAAAAGAAGCCCTCATGCAAGATCATGTGAACACGATAGTTATCGGTGCAGGTGTAATTGGCCTCGCTATCGCCAAAAAGCTCTCTGAACATGGCCGTGAAGTCCTAGTCCTTGAAAAAGAAAAAAACTTTGGCATGGGCATCAGTTCGCGAAATAGTGAAGTTATCCATGCCGGGCTCTATTTTTCTCCCAACATGTTAAAAAGTAAGCTCTGTATATCGGGGAAAGATCAACTGTACCAATACGCTAGATCACGTGGCATTCCCCATAGACGCTGCGGAAAGCTGTTGGTTGCCTGCAGTGAAGCAGAGCTATTCAAACTTGAACAAATCAAATTAAACGCTGAATTCTGCGGCGTAGACGACCTTGAATCCCTATCCTCTGCCGACTGCCTCAAGCTTGAACCAGACTTATCGGCTGTCGCAGGACTATTTTCACCGTCGAGCGGTGTTATAGACAGTCACTCTTTGATGGTATCGTTGCTCGGCGATTTGGAAAATGCCGGTGGGCAAGCCGTTTTTAAAACAACGATCAAGAGAATAGAGAAAACCAGCTCCGGTTTTCTGATAACACTCAATGATGATTATCAAATATCCTCAAATATACTTATCAATGCCGCCGGCCTTGGCGCTATGGACGTCGCCCATTTGATTGACGCTCTTGATAAATCCCTTATTCCTGAACTGGTCATGGCCAAAGGGCACTATTTATCCTATTGCGGCAGGACAAACTTTAAACATCTGGTCTATCCCCTTCCGTTTCAGGGCGGCCTTGGCATTCATTTGACACTTGATATGGCTGGTGGTGTTAAATTTGGCCCGGACGTTGTTTATGTTAAAGATGAAGATTATAATTTAACTACTTTAAATAAAACAACTTTTATACATTCAATTAAGCATTATTTTCCCAGTGTTGAACCCGATAAACTAACCCCTGACTATGCGGGTATTAGGCCCAAATTATCCAAAGACGGCGAAGATTTTCTCATACAGTTTCCCACAGATCATGGTATAGAGGGGCTTATAAACTTATTGGGAATGGAAAGCCCGGGCTTAACGTCATGCCTTTCTATTGCCGATTATGTAATGGAAAATATTAAATGACACTTGATGAACTCTATACACCTTGCCTCCTGGTTGATAAGAAAAAGTTGACGGCCAATATTGAACGCATGAACGCGCACACCCAAAAAACTCGGCTTCACCTTGTGGCCACATACGAAAAATATAATGTTATAGTCGAAAGCAATGAAATTGTGGAAACTTGGACACGCTGTAACGGCTGGTAATTTAGTAGAAAATTACGGAAACAGCGCCATTTGCTCAAGCGACAGAGTTTCTTCGAAACCAAACATCAGGTTCATATTCTGTATCGCCTGGCCTGATGATCCTTTTACCAGATTATCAATGGTAGCGATTATAATGGCTCGGCCTGACACCCGGTCTTCAAACACACCAATATGAGTATTGTTTGAGCCACGAACATGGCGGGTTGCGGGAACAACCCCTTCATCAACAATCGTTACAAACGGCTCATCTCTATACCGTTCGCCGAGCACCTCACGAAGATCATCGGCCGTTTTACCGTCTTCAAGTTCAACATATATCGTTTCGAGTTCACCACGGTTCATAGGAACAAGGTGCGGTGTAAAAGTTACCATCAATTCATCACCATATGCACGTGAAAGCTCTTGCTCAATTTCCGGTGCATGACGATGAGAGGCAATCGCGTATGGATGCAGTGCTTCTGAAACTTCAGTATAAAGGTTGGCCTCCTTTAATGACCGTCCAGCTCCACTGACACCTGATTTAGCATCAATGACAACGCCGTCCTTCTTAATGGCTTTCGCCGCCATCAATGGCACTAGCGCAAGCAAAGCCGCTGTCGGATAACAGCCTGGACAAGCCACAAGGCGGGCTTTTTTTATCTCTTCACGGTAATGCTCACTTAGACCGTAGACCGCTTCTTTTTGCAATGAAATCGCGTCATGATCCCCGCCGTACCATTTCGCATAGACATCAGGATCTCGAAGTCTGAAATCAGCACTCAGGTCAATGACCTTTATGCTTCCGTGAATAGCATTTGCATAATCCTCAGGTTGTTCAATAACCATTTCATCAATAAACCCATGCCCTGTTTCATGAAGAATACCTTTGATGATACTTTGCGAGGTGGCGTGCGGAAGCGCACAGAAGACAACATCAAGCTCAAGGCCAGCCCATTCAACATCAGCGATGGCCATCAGATCCGGGAGCCCCTCACTGGCAAGGTGAGGAAAAACGGCCTCGATAGGCTGTCCTGCTTTTCGGTCGGCGGTGATCAAAACAATTTCAACATGAGGATGGCGTAGTAACAATCTGATAAGCTCAGCTCCAGTATAGCCACTTGCTCCAAGAATTGCTGCTCTGATTTTTTTGATGGATTTGGTCATTAATTTCGCCTCTTTATGTATACTATCCTGATATAGACCGTTTTTAAATCAGGCACAAACATTTTCCCTATGACCTAGAGACTATTCTCTTTTAATCAGGCAAATTGCACTTATTTAAGATATACTAATTTTGCTGGGTATTTTCAGTCTTAATTTTATCAACCATCTTCTGTAAATATTCTGTTGAAAAATTTGTTCGATCTGTCCCTCCGTCAGAATCAATATTATCTTCATCCAATCCCACATCTCGGTTCCCCTTCCTCAATGAAGCGAGCCACTGTCTACGTGACGCCTCAAAATCACCATTTATTGTCGCTTGTGTAGAATATTTCTTGATTTTTGTCATCTCTGGAATACTGTTTTTAGGTTCATCTGCCAATGATGTTGAAATTGACCCCATAAGGCCAATGAAAATCATCAATTTCAGGAAAGTATTTTTATAAGTCGAGTTCATTTTAGGTTCACAACTGATGTTGAATTGTACCTACAACGCAAAAATACTCTTCATGTAAGTGGGTGGTTACTGTAACTATCCTTAAGGTACAATCTTAAAATTAATAAAAGTTAAAGAATAGTTAAAAATGGCTCTACTATTGGCTACGAAGTTGACGCCTGATCCTTCGACGAATTTCCTCGCGAATTCTTCTTCGAACTTCGTCACGAGCCTCATACCGGGCCCCTTCTCTAATCTCGCGCGCAACGCGGTCCCGGATACTTCTTTGGATCTGCTCATAAGTCTTGCGGTTTATATTATTTTCTCTGAGAATTTCTTCCAGTTCGTGTGGTTCAAAGGCACCTTGTGGGGCTGACTGCGCCTCAGTTTGAGAGTGTTTTCGCGCTTGTGTAATTGCTTGCTTTCTCACTTCTACAGCAGCAAGCCTTCTTACATTCGCTGCTGCCAATCTGCTTTTTTGAAGTTCTATACGGCGAGAATTGACCCTCTCTACGTGATCGGCGATAATGGTTCTTGAACGTACTTCTTGATCTATCCTCGGCAGCGATGCCATCGGCATCTGATTATTTGGACTTTGCCCTATTGTTCCATCTAAAACTTCCTGCGCCAATGGCACATTCTGTTCACCAGTCGTATCAATATCTGCGGCTTGTCGGGTTTCCATTACTATTTTTTCATCAACTCGTTGCGCATCTATTCGCGATTTAATTCTCCGTTCCCTTATAAGGGGTCGAACATCTTTCACTTGCTCATTAATACGCTTAAAGTCATTATTATTATTCTGAAATTCAACCTCAATCGTGGCAATATTGTAATCTTTGATCTGGATATGATCTATATCATAACCACCAAAATCAAATGCACTATTTTGTTCCACAATCTTTTGATAGTGACGCCTGGTCACAGTGTCATCAAACAACGTATCTAAATCGGCCTCGAACGCTTCGCTGACAAAAACCGGTTGATCCGTACGCGTGATATCCAGTCTTCCTCGAATATCCACTTCATAACCAACTCTCACTTGTCGGTCTCCAAGTAATATTTCCTGATCACCTACCCAGAAAGTTTCAGCTTCGACACGTTCAACGGTCCCGCGCAAAGAAAACTCACCTTCGATCAACGGCGCACCAATTCGAGAAGCGATGATTAGTCCGTCGCCGGATCTGAGTCCATTTACAGCAACCTGACTACCCTCTTCCAAACCTCGGTCAATTATAGTCTCATCAGTCAAAAGAACCCTTTGCCCGAGGATTACAAATTGATCCGGCGCAAGCCGCTCAATAGGTCCATTTACCTCCTCGACAATTTCAATTGTTCTTGCTTCAGCTCTACCTGCTTCCTCATCAATTGTCACCGCTACGATTTGGCCAATGGCAAGCCTGTCCGTTAGTCCGTCACGCCCTTGGCGCACAATATTCTGTTCGTCATCATAGAAAATTTCAACACCATTCACCCAGATACTACCAAAGGCATCAATACGGCCATAAATGCCTGTTCCACCAATGCCGCCGGGACCGCCGTCAATACCTGTACCACCAATGCCGCCAGGCATACGCGACAGCGCGAACACAATCGACAGCACAATCAAAGCGACAAAGGCGAAACCCGCCTTATTGTTGAGCACGAAGGCACCCATTAACCGTCATCCTTCTCAGCATAAAAATAGATGCCGAAAGTCATTCTTTGATCGTTCTGCGACTTGGCTTCATCATCTTCTGCGAAGTCGTAGGCTGCTTTGTTAATGCTTATAAGGTTCTCCATGCCCTTTTCTTCAACCAGTTTTTCAAGCATTTCGATTGAAGCCGGCGTAAGTCCTTTGTAATAAACAGAACGCTCCAAGAATTTTTTACCCTTATCTCCTTCTTTCTTCGCGATATTATGAACGGCAGCGGCCATGTGGTCATGCAAATTTCTGTCGAAATGTCCCATCAATTCTTCAAAATTTTCTTCAGGGATAAATGCGGTTTTATTGAGACTTATCCGATCTTCTGAATGCTCAACAACCATTTTCTGTGCGATCATTTCATCAAGAGCAACTCGAGGTCGTATATCAATGTTGATACTTTCTACCAATTGTTCAAAATTGGCAGAACCGTTTGCTTTCGAGGACAGCTTGTAAAGCATAA
>CAXBLS010000116.1:0-10594 GCA_963976585.1 uncultured Kordiimonadaceae bacterium | reverse complement strand
GCCGCAGTTTGGTAAACGCACCGCACTCACGCGTGAACACTTTTCTGAGTTTGAAACTGCTTTTGGTGACGATCCACTTGGTGACAAAAAGAGCCTTGCTAAACGCAAAGACACTGGTGAGACGGGTCGTTTTCGCCGTTACACTCGTGAGCAAATTGCCGAGCGTGGGGACAGTCTTGATATCGCTTGGCTCAAGGATGATAGTGCGACTGAATCTCATGATTTGCCCGAACCCGCCGTGCTGGCACAAGAGGCAATGAGTGAGCTGGAAGGGGCAATGGAGGAGCTGCGAGGGATATTGGAAGAGTTGGGTGAAGAGATTGAAGAGGTTGAGCTGTGAGTGATCTGCCAATCACCTGGGCGGAATGCCTTATTAGCGATGTTGTTAAGATAGCCGCTGGTGGTACGCCGCCATCCAAAGATGCTAGTAATTTCACAACTGCTGAATCTGGCATTTCATGGATTACCCCCGCCGACCTTAGTGGTTACAAAGATATCTATATCTCTCGGGGTGCCCGCAATTTAACTGAAAAGGGTTTCAGTGCTTGCTGGCAGCGTGTTGTTTTCTAGCCGTGCCCCCATTGGATACGTTGCGATTGCAGCTAATGAGATCACTACAAATCAAGGTTTCAAAAGCTTTGTGCTCCCGAGTGAGGTCAATAATCACTTCGTCTATTACTATCTAAAGCACATCAAACCGGTTGCGGAAGAAATGGCAACAGGTACGACATTCAAGGAATTGTCTGGAGCAGGCACAGCAAAACTGCCACTCGTTGTTGCTCCTCTCAACGAACAAAAACGCATCGCCGACAAACTCGATGCCGTGCTGGAGCGGGTGGATGCCTGCCGTGATCGCCTTGACCGTATCCCCATTATCCTTAAACGCTTTCGTCAATCTGTTCTCGCTGCTGCTACCTCGGGGAAGTTGACGGAGGAGTGGCGAGGAACAGTAAATATAGATTGGAAGGCTGTTACGTTAGAGGCCGTTGCAAACATAGTTGATCCCCACCCAAGTCACCGAACACCAAAGGAAGTATTCAATGGCGCTCCATACATCGGCATAGGTGATTTGAAGGCTGATGGATCAATCGATTTTGAGAGTGCTAGAAAGGTTTCTATGGAAGTTCTTGAAGAACACAAAGCTCGATATAAATTAAAAAAAGGTGATTTCGTCTTTGGCAAAATTGGAACGCTAGGAAAAGCAACAGTTTTACCTGTTGATAGAGAGTACACGCTTTCCGCAAATGTAATTTTGGTTCAGCCACTTGAGGATTATGTTCGGCCAACTTATTTGATGTTCTTTCTTTCTTCTCCAGAAACAATGAAAGAAGTTTCGAGACAAAGTAACTCAACTTCACAGGCTGCGTTCGGTATTAAAAAAATGCGTGCATTTAAATGTAAAATCCCTGGAATAGAAGAACAAACCGAAATTATCCGCCGCGTTGAAACCCTCTTCGCCTATGCCGATCGCCTCGAAGACAGCTACTCCACCGGCCGTGCCAAGGTCGAAAAACTCACCCCAGCCACTCTCGCCAAGGCCTTCCGTGGTGAACTGGTGCCGCAAGATCCTAATGATGAACCGGCGAGCGTGTTGCTGGAGCGCATTAAAGTATCGCGAGTGGAAAACAAAGTCATGCTAAAACCAAAGCGCGGCCGAAATAAGACGGCAAGTACAGCCCCCAGTACTTGAATGGATCAAATGCGTATAGAACCTTTAATCCAGACCCAGTTGTTCGATGTCGCCGATTGGGAAGCTGACGCTGAATTTGGTGTATTCCCACAAGGTGCACGTGCGAAAGTAGCGATATTTGCACCAGAATATCCGATAGAATCAATTATTTCCCCCGGCAAGCGTTATTTGTTTAAGCGTTCGAAAAGAAGTTATCCCGATCAATTTTGGGGCGAGATCATCGCTTATCGTATTGGCTGCCTGTTAGGCGTAAATGTTCCTCCAGCGTTTGCTGCCTGGAATTCTCAGACAGGTCATTGTGCGGCTTTGATCGAATGGTTTTATAACGATAGCGGCGAATCTTTTGTAATGGCTGGTGATTTTCTTCAGAAGATGGATAAAAGTTTTGATCGAAAACTCGGGACGCAGCATAATTTCATGGATAATATGCGCCTTCTTCGGATGCTTTCAATTCAAAGAATTCTGGCCGAACCCCACTGGCGGCAGTGGTGGATTGACGCATTGTTATTTGATGCGCTGATTGGCAATACAGATCGCCATCAGGACAATTGGGGATTTATCTTTACGCGTTCTGAACAAGAAATCTCATGCAGGTTATCCCCTCTATTCGATAACGGCACCAGTTTGGGGCATGAACGTTTCACTGATCGCGTGAATCAATGGACTAAAATTGATTATGATCGCTATATTGCAAAAGGTAAGCATCATTTAAAATGGTCACTAAATGAACCCACGCAAGAACATTTTGCTTTGTTACGACGTGCGGTGGAAGAATGGCCTGATACATATGATGCTGTACGCGCCAAACTGAATTTCTCATCCGATGCATTATCGGATGTAACCGTGGGATTGCTACAGCTAACTGCTACAATACCTTTATTTGCCGACAGGCATAAGTTTGTGTTGTACTTACTGAAGGAACGGCTTGCTTTATTAAAAGCGATGTTTTTATGAATATTCTGCACCATATTATCGAACCTTCCCGATTGCTGATGACTTGGCAACCGGTAGATATTGATGCGCCATCCAGAACGCGCCGGGTTATCGGTGAGATAGGCCTGGAACCAGACGGTCAGATTGTTTTTCGTTATCTAATAAACACACCAGATTTTGAAGAAGCTTGCAGGGCAGGCTTTAAAGGTTTTCCCGCATTTCGACTTGAAGATAACGAGGTACGCCAGGGCGTCATTGGATCCTTGTTACGCCGTTTGCCGCCCCGTAACCGTGAGGATTTTGCTGAGTTTCTTGCGCAACATCGCTTACCTTCACCGTTTAATTATTCTGACATGGCTTTACTCGGTTATACGGGTGCGCGCTTGCCGAGCGATGGATTTGCCTTGGTGCCGGATTTCCCAGAGAATAACATGCCCTGTGATTATCTGATGGAAGTTGCTGGATTGCGCCATGTTTTTGGATTCGATGTAAGTCGTATTCATGAAGGCGATGTAGTGAATTTTGAGATTGATCATCATAATCCCGTTGATCAAGATGCGTTGCTGGTTATTTTACAGGGACAAAAAATCGGCTATGTTAATCGTGCGTTTAAAGCAACACTCAATCGTTGGCTTCAGTCACATCATGTTATGGCCACTATTGAGAAATTTAATGGCAGACCGGAACGTCCGCTTGTATATGTGATGATTAGCGCGGATTGATCGGATACAACAAGTATTCGATCATTTTATAAGTTTATAAAGTTACAGCATAAGAGGAATGCGTGAGCGATATCAAACTTTTCCGTCTGGCCAAAGATCAGGCTACCGAACTGCAAGGCAACGCTTCCGACCTCGAAAAACCGCTACAAACGCTGATCGAGAATAATCTTGAACCTTTACTGGGCATCCGCTTCCTGGCCACTGAATATTCCACAGGTAAGACCCACGCCGGACGCATCGACTCACTAGGTCTGGACGAGAACAATTGCCCTGCAATCTTGGAATATAAGCGTTCAACTGGCGAGAATGTTATCAACCAAGGGCTGTTTTATCTAGACTGGTTGATGGATCATCGTGGTGATTATGAACGGTTGGTAACAAAACAATTAGGCCATTCAGTCGCTGACCATATTGACTGGACTGCGCCGCGTTTGGTTTGTATCGCCGCAGACTTCACGAAATATGATGCTCATGCCGTGCAGCAAATCAATCGTAATATCGAACTGATTCGTTACCGCTTGTTTGGCGAAGAATTATTATTACTGGAATTAGTGAATGCCACTAGTGCTGGCAGCAATGGCATCAGCGGGACGAAGAGTAGCAAGACGAACAAGAAGACGGCAGTTAAGGAAAAAACTACCACAGGCGACAAGAGCTATGCCGAGTGGCTTGAGTCACTTTCTGATCCTCTGCGTGAGTTGCTGGTTTCCATGGACGATTACATCATTTCACTGGGGGATGATGTGCAGAAGAAAGAACTGAAACTCTACGCAGCATTCAAGCGGTTGAAAAACTTCGCAACTGTGGTGCTTCAGAAGAACAGATTAGTGCTCTATCTTCATTTGAACCCATCCCAACTTGACCCACTCCCCACCATTGCCAGAGATGTGAGCCAAAGCGGTCATTGGGGAACAGGCGATCTTGAGCTAAGCATCACCAACGCAACCGATCTTGACCTCGCAAAGCCATTGATCCGTATGGCCTACGAAGGGCGCGTAAATCGCGGGAAGTAAGATATGGTGATTTATTCAACTAGCTGTCTGGCCCAGCAAAGTCAACCATTTTGATTGAGATTTTCATATTGTGATGTACTCGCTTGGCAATACTGGCATGCGCAGTCATGGACGCGGGCGTGCTGATGGATCAGATAAACTTTCTGGGTCCATACGTAAATTTGAAAACCATTCTTGACCAATTGTATGTGAATAGGGACGCAGCTCCCGCAGGGTAGTCTGCTCACCGCGATCAATTGCAACACGATAATCTTTCATCTCTTTTTTGATGACAGGGTCTTTGATGTCACGCGCGTAGCCGCCCCGACGAATGTGGGCGATGTATGCCCACCATGCCGTTTGTCGCCCAAAACGCTTGTGTAGCTTGTCTCTGTGGCAATTCCGGCAAAGGCAAAGTAATGCGGGCGCCTCCCAAATAAAGGGCTCACCATAATCTTCATCATGATATTCAACTGGAACATCTGGGTCACCACAAAGGGCGCATGGGCCAGATGCAGTTGGTAATTCACCTTTAGCAATAAGGCGCATAAGTATCTTGTATTTTTTATCGCGTTCTTTTGGACTGTATCCGTTGTACCAACTACCTTCGGCCATGTGAGCTGCTCGTTTTTTTAACCCTGCACTAGATTTTATGTGTAGGTTCAGTTGAGAAATGGAGTGGCACGATCATACAGTCGAACCGAGGATGGAATTTAAAGCACTGGAACCTTCAGGCGTAAGTAACCAAATAAAACTACCACAGTTAAGTATGACGGTTATCCAGAAAGTGAATTGAAACGATTATTTCTTTGATTTGTGACGCAAAAACCTTTGCGCAGCCAATGCTCCAGGCCAGCCACCTATGAGCCCAAGAAGATGTAAAGTGCCTTCTTGTGTTCTCCATCGATTATTCTGTGCTGCTGACTTATCAAGTGCATAGGCTACGAATGCTGTGATACTTGTGCCAAGGTATAGGGCAAGCACAATGGCAGGAAGCTTTCCAGATAATACCGCAGCAACGACGAAAACAATAAAAAAAACAGCTAATATAAGAGAAATCGATCTTCTGTCATGTGAAGAAGAAACAGCTGGTGAGCGGTCACCCACGAATGCTACATTCTCGGCCCGCATACGGCCTTTCGGATCAGTTTCTACGTCGTAGACCACAATCTCATTCGCAGTCGGGCGTCGCTTTTTATTTTTAAACGCATTGATGTGAACAAATACCCGATCGCTACTGCCATTCGTCGTGATAAAACCGAAGCCTTGATCGTCTTTCCAACTTGTAATCCTGCCTTGATAACGCATAGCAAACTCTCGGTGGCTTAAATTGAGATAGCAGGGTAAAACGACCAAACTTTAAATTATCTTAGCACTAATTGAGGCGCATTACATTTGCATGGCATAGTTTATCCACTCGCCAATTCATCCTCGTGTTTTGTGAATAGACAAACACCTGATACGAAACAAATGGCAATAGAAGTTAAACTGTATTTTTGATTTGATGCCCCTGTTCGATCAGGTTGGTTAACCACTGAGATAGGAAATCGTTCAATTCTCGTTGCAGCTTTTCATTAACTTGGCCTGAGTCCAGTAATGCCGACTGATATACGAAGCCATCTTGATAGGTAAGCGCTTCCGCAAACTGTTGGCTTGGATAAACCGCAATTTCCATGTCTGGATCGGCAATCATGTCTCCCGAAGGGTGCTTGTAGTAGTGGCTGAGTGCGATGATAATTTTCTCTGGCGCACGTTGCAAAATATCGAGATTCAAATCCATGAATTCGGGCACTATTGATTTTCCGTGTTCTTCAATGCTCAATAGGTCTGGGACAACTTTCAACAATTTGCCATAAATACGGGTGTTAATATCGCTGCTTGTATTTTTTGTAACCAATTTAACCTCCGTGTGAATTTATTTGGATAATTTGCAATTAATTGCACTGGAATTTACCAACCATACATCCACCGTTTTGCAATTAATTGCACTGCAACCATTACACCAGCCCTCGTTCAGCAAAACTTAGTGTTTCAGACCCAGCAACTATGAAATGATCGAGTACTCGCACTTCTACCAAAGATAGTGCTTGTTTCAGAGTGTCTGTCAGCAATCGATCTGATTGGCTCGGCTCGGGCACACCACTTGGATGGTTGTGCGCCAAAATTACTGCAGCAGCGTTATGCCTAAGTACGGCCTTCACAACCTCTCGGGGATACACGCTGGTTTGCGTTAATGTGCCGCGAAACATTTCTTCGGTGGCAATTACCCGGTTTTGAGCATCTAGAAAGATGACAACAAAAACCTCATGTTCATGCGCATTCAGTAGCAGCTTCAAGTAGTCGCGTACTTTGCCGGGTGAATTCAGTGCATCGCCACGTTGCAGCTCTTCTTGCATTAGTCGTCGCACAAGTTCTTTTGCAATTGCACATTTTTGATGTGAAACGCCTTCTTCTGGAGAAGCTGAGAATAATGGTTTGAGCGACCCTCTATAGAGTAAGCGCGATTCACGAACACCAATGAGCTTGGCAAGCAATTCGACATCTGAAAGATTTGCATAATGCATTGAATCCATCATAGGATCGCCCCCGCTGCGTTATCTACAAAGATATTGGCATCACGAATGTAGCGTTGCAACATGGCGTCGGATTTGTGCCCCGTTTGCTGTCGAATTTTCCAACTACTGACCCCAGCTTGGGCTGCACTGGTTACCAATCCAGCCCGCAAGCTATGGCCCGAGTATTGTGTAGAATCTAACCCCACTGCTGCAGCACGCTCCTTAACTACCAATGCGATAGACTGCGAAGTAATTGTTTCTATTCCAATATGACCATGGCGATTGACGCCTCTAAAAATTGGGCCTTCTGTAATTTCAGAATGTTCCAGCCACTCGCGTAAAGCGATGATGGGACATACAGCCCCACGTGCATGAGGTATGGCAATTTTTCTGCCTTCTCCAGCTTGATCAGTTTTACTGCGGCGCAAATAAATTATCATGCCCTGCTGAACATGCTCGATATCAGAATATTGTAGGCTGGCTAATTCGCTTCTTCTAAAGGCCCCCGCAAAACCGATGAGCAACAGCGCTTTATCACGAATGCCCTTGGTGCCTTGCAAGTTCTTCACCATCGCCAAAATGTCTTCTTTAATGGCAGGTGCTACTTGTCGCTGCTTGACTCCGTGCTGGTTGCGTATGCCTTGAAGTGTAGATCTCACCAAAGCAGAGCTGACAGGATTAGTCCATTGTTGAGCATTGTGTAATTTAGAAAGACTAGCCAATCTGCGTGTCAAAGTGGCAACGGTATGCTTTTGAGCGTGGCAGGCTAGATAACAGGCAATTTGTTCGGGTGTAGAGGGCAATGTACCGCCCCAGGCTTGGAAATGTTGCAAGTCATTGCGGTAGGCTCTCCAGGTGTTAATTGAGAGCGCAGCGTTTAGATATGCGTGTACCGTTTTATTATTCGATGTTACGGAATTCTGCGTGAATAAAGGCAACGTGCTCATCATAAAAACCCTGCTGTTTCAATGAGTTATTGTACCAGATTTGCAGAGTTTGTCAAATTAAATCAACGGCTTACGAGATTCGGATAAGAAAAGTCAGAGTGATTTTATATGGCGGAAAAAACGAGCTTTTAGGTAGTGATAAGTGAAGATTAACGCTAGTTAGGTATTGATATAGGTTGTGTTTTCTTGCAAACGAATGAGAGCTTACGGCCAAAAGCGGTCACTTGATCGGTGAAGCCTCACTGGCCGCTCATATTCGGAAAGCGGTCCGTTGGCAGCGGTATTAACGGTTTGAATAAACGGTCGTTTTAATGCCGTTTATTTGTTGTTAAAGGCTTTTCTTTTCCCGGGTTTGGTCTATTGCATAAAAAAAAACGGAAATCATTGCACGCTTTTACAGTTTGCATAATGGCGTTTATTTCCAATAAGGATCATAGATTTGTATAGCCCCCCATTTTGACAAGGTTTTTCCTTTTTCTGCTTCTGTCGGCTCCTCCGCAAATGGGCCTCTGCTGTTTGCGATTCTTTTCGCATCTTCATGACCTTCTTTGTATAAGTCGAAAGCAATATCAATTGTGGTGTTTGTCCATCCTTCAACCTTTCCTGCTTTTATTTGATGACCTAAACTCATCACTTTCTGCCCACCTAAGGATATAGCAACATGCATTAGTGGTCCTGCTATTATCAATTGTCCTTTGACCAAATCCTGTTCTTCCTTCCACAAATCACCGACACTATTGCCAACCATCCAATCCTTAAGAGTATTAACAAAGGCAACAGAATCAGGTTCGTCTGTACCTGTATCCGAAGCTTCTAGGGCAGACTTATAAGCATCTTTCACATCATTTTCAGTAATCGCCCCAGCCTTCATTGCACTAAAAAGTATAGCCTCCCAGCAGCTCAATCCTTTACTTAATGATTCCATGTCCTTTTCTTTGCCCATTACCCAACGAGCAAAATGGTTGATCTTTCTCCCAAAAGGGTTTTTACTTGCCGCTCCAATCATCCGAGGCCCTTTTTTCTTCTTGCCTTTAGTGCTTACGCCTGATTGACGATGAGTCATTGTGCCTTCCGAATCTTCCGCCACGTCCGCCACATCTGACATACCTACCAGTTGGAAGACACCGTTACCGTTATTTTTGTTTTGCAGTGGCAAAATTTGTTGCTGGGAAATAGAGTTATCAGCTATTGACTGCAATTGAGCAGTTTGTTTAGCCTGTGGGCTGTTGTTAGCCATGTCATGAAAAGCTCTTAGCTCTGAAACCCGAGGGCTATTATTAGCCATCTCTGGCAATTTCCGTTGCGCAACGGCCTCAGGTCGGTTGTCCACAAACTGAAAAGTAAACTCACTACCTCTCTGCATCTGAGAGCTAGCCGCAGAAACCGATTGGCTTTTATTCTCTTGTGTTTTGTCAGCGTGAGTATTCATATTTTTTCTTTTCTGGTTTTGGTTTATTGCCGATAACGTTTTGAATAAACACCTGTTTTAATGGTGTTTATTTTTTGTTATAGGATTTATCCTAGTTCTATTTCAACTAATTCACATAATAAACTTTTCATTATACAAATACCTATCGTTCAACTCCTATGGTAGAAAAGATGCTCTTTAAGCAAAGTTAAATCCTGCCAACAATCCTGCTGTAGTTGAATTATCAACATCTATTCCAGCAACCCAACCTCCAATGTCCACAGATTCAGGTGATTGTGCGACAAGCTTCATAAATGTTAGTTTTAATGCATGGATATCTGTTGAAACACGATAGTCATATCCACCTAGAGGAGTGGGAGCGACCTGAGTATTAGGGTGCATAAATTCTCTGGTACCTTCCGCTGTTGGAGAGTTGAACACCCCTCCAACCATAAGCGCTGCTGTGCCAAAATCTATGAGTTTGGGTGCTCCGGTACTGTCAATCATAATATTATCAGGCTTTATATCTCTATGTAGATAATTATTCGCATGCATATGGATGACTGCAGCTAGAGTACCTCTAATAAGATTGATTACCGATGCCCTCGGGATTTTTCCAGCTTTTATTATTCCTGAAACGTCCCCTTCCATTTTTTCCTGAACCATGTAGGCTTTAAGTTTTCCGTCTTTCCCCGGTCTTATTCCTGCGGCTTCTGTTGCAACTATATTTGGATGGTCAAGGACGCCTCCTTGCGTTGTCAGTTCTGCCTCTCGCCTTATTGCTCTTAATTCTCCGGTCAAACCTGGCGCCATTTCTGAAGCTAAGTCAGCGGGAAGGGCATATGGATCATCAATTGCTCCAACCCTTGCAGGGCTTGCAGCCACATTTTTTTCTGTTCGCAACCGTATTTTCTTGACAAATTTGGTTTGGTCTCCAACCTTTCCAAATTTTCCGTATCCAAATCCACCCTTACCTAGCCCTTGTTCTTTTCTGGTTTCAGGATTAATCTTGTTGTGCAACTCTAAGTTTGTTCCTCCATCGAAACCGAGAACAGTCGCTTTCTTGGCAGAGCTAAATAGCCCTCCCTTTCCCACAGGACCGCCTGCTTCTTCAGTTCTGGTGGGCATCATAAAATGCTGTTGTAAATTGGTCATAGCAAGCTCTATCGGTGGAATTTCGGCAGCAGTGGCGTGCATTAATTGAGGTGCCAATGCCATACTCCCATCTGGATTTTGGGACCTAAGCAAGTTTTGTCTAGTTTGCTTCTCTTCTTGCAAACGGTCCAATAATTCACTGGCTTCTTTGATTCTTTGAAGGACTGCCCAATCAACTCTTGCAATCAGGGC
>CAXBLS010000115.1:0-10644 GCA_963976585.1 uncultured Kordiimonadaceae bacterium | reverse complement strand
TGACCTTCAAGTTCCGCACCGCCGACCGCGACAATTCGCTCATCTTTGACAACGACTACTTCCGCCCATGGCTGCGCATCATTGCCCGTCCATATTTTTGCATTTGTGATGATTTTTAGGCCCTCTTCCACTGCGGTATTTTCAGCTTCCGGCGACGAGCAGGCGGAGATAGCAAAAAGCCCCAAGATCAATATTACTTTTGTAAATCTATTCATTTTAATTTCCACAATTTATTTTTCTCAACCATCTTATGGCTTGTTGCTCCCTCATTCAATAATAAAGGCGCGCCGAGACACTCTGTAATTGTTTAAAGTTCTTTTATTATTCAAATTCTAAAAAATTGTACTATTTCCAGGCCGCTTTAGCGGTACCGTCCCGCCGTGGATCAGCCGCGCCGCGCCACTGGCCATTTTCAACGGCAAGCGCATGAACACCGCCGAAATAGGGATCATATTGACTGTTAGAAACACCGTATGCCGGCCTGCGAAGTCGGTAGCCATATTGGGCCATCCCCTGTAGCAATTCATTGGATATGTCTGGGCCCTCAATATAGGCCCGGTCATCGGGCACCACATGTACGCGGTAAGCATTTACCGCCTTCTCAATATCTGGCTCCACATCGATCCAGTAACTTGCAACTTGGGCCACGGCGGAAATTATCCGCGCACTGGCCGGACTTCCCAGAACCATCATTGGCTTTCCGTCCCTTTTAACAATTGTACCCGCCATACTGCTCAGGGGCATTTCGCTGGCTTTTAACACATACGGTGATCCATCATCATTGAGCCTGAATGACTGCATATAATTGTTATAGAGAAATCCCAAGGTCGGATGCGCAACCAACGCACCAAAATAATTATCTATGCTTTGTGTTACGGCGATGACATTACCTTCACCGTCAACCACTGAGAAATGCGTGGTTTCACCGCCCTTACCACTTTTGAATTGCTCTAACATCCGCGCGGCTTCCTCCTTAGAAAGCTTTATGCTGATATCCTCATCATAATCATAAAAGCTTGGGACTGGATCATTGACCCGGGTACCGTGGCCAAGACGCATGGCATTGAGCAGGGCAATTCTGCGGGCGCTATCATCGCTGCTGATCGCTTGTGGCGCTGAAGCTTCAAGCACATTTAAAATCTGCATCATGATCCACCCCCCGAACGGCGGCGGCAGGGAAAGCAGCTCATAACCACGGTAATCCGATTTGATGGCGGGGACAATTTTTGGATCGGGAAAATTCGCAAGATCATCATATGTGATCCAGCCGCCATTTTTAGCCATATCGTCAGCGATTTCCCGCGCCATATCGCCCTTATAAAATTCATCAGCACCCTTCTTTGCAATACGCGCCAGCGTCTTTGCCATAATTGGTTGCTTAAATGTTTCACCGATCTGATAGGTACTACCATCGGGCTTCATGAATATTTCTGCGGCTTCCTTTTGTTGTTTAAGGCCCAATCCGTAGTGGCTAAACGCCCGATATCTGAACGGGCCAACTTCAAAACCATTTTTATAAAGCCCAACAGCAGGCATAACTAGATCTTCCCAGCTTAAATTACCGCTACCATAGTTCTTATGCGTAAAAGACAGAACTTTAAGATTGGAAGGAATAGTCGAAGCAGTCCGCCCTCCCACAAGTTGATCGCGGGTGACATTTTTCGGGATATTGGCCGGGGAAAGGGTCGTACCATGAATAACAAAAGGATCGCCGTCTTTTGGCTGTACCAACATCACCGTCTGGCCGAATACGCCTGACCCAGCTGGCTCGCTCGGCCCAAGCGCCAGCGAGACCGCGACCGCCGCATCGTAGGCATTACCGCCGCGCTCCAGGATATTCACACCAACATCCGTCGCTTCTGGCGAAGCGGACGTTACATATCCAGCAAATTGTTTATCCTGCGCGTGAGCTTGTGATACCGATAATAAAACTAATACACTAATAAAACGCCAAAATTTCATATCCATCCCCTCGATTAATTTGGCCTATTTATCAACGATTCTTATTCGTAATGCAATGCATTAATTGGGTTGGTCCTAGCGACATTGTAGGCATGTGTAGCAACGGTCAACCATGAGAGTAACAGTCCTATGGCACCTGCAAAAATCAACGATCCATAAGGAAGTCCTATCCGGTCGTCAAAAAAGCCCAGATACATGTCTGATGCCAGATAAGCAAGGCCAAGAGCAAAGGGAGTAGCCCAAATTACTGGTTTGGAGAATTGCCAGATCAGAAGATTAACGACTTGCGGCGGCGTGGCACCGTGGACTTTTCGGATACCGATTTCTTTCGTTCGTTGTTCCGCCATAAACGCAGAAAGTCCAAACAGTCCGATCAACGCCAGTACAAAAGCAAACAATGCAAATGCGGACAGCACTTTAGATGCCAGTTCGAATATTCCAAATAAATCCTGAAATGTTTCTGTTAGAAACCGTCCCTGCATCGGATAATCAGGAATAACCCGTTTCCACGCAGCCTCAATAGATTTGACGATTTGCGGATCCGCGTCTGTAGATATTTTAATGGAAGCTTCCCTATAACCGTCCGGTACTGTTAGCATGACAAACGGTTTAATTTCATTATGTAGACCAAGAAAATTTTTATCTTCAATCACACCGATAATGGTGAATGTACTGATACCATTAGCACCGTCAGAGCCATAAAATACCTTGCCGATCGCACCTTCCGGGTTGACAAGTTCTAGATTTTTAACCGCTAGCTCATTGACAATTACGCTAAAATTTTGGCTATCACGTGAAACATCTCCAGATAGCATCCTGCCGACGATGAGTGGCATATTATAGGTGTCCAGAAAATCACGATCAATCAGCAATCGATTGATGTTAAATGACGATGAAAAGTCATTGACGATGGTTGATACCGGAATTAAATACTGCGTTCCTTCATAAGGCACTTGAGAAGACAAACTAAAGTTTTCAACGCCGACGATAGAACTTATTTCATTTCGCAATAATTCCTGCCGCTCGGCGATTTGTTCGACATCAAATCCTTCAAGAACGTATATTTGGTCTTTTGGGAATATATTACTACTGCGCTCCACTCTTTCATTTTGCGAAATAACCACAAGTACCAGCGCTAACATAAAAACAGAAATTGTAAACTGAACGCCGATCATGATTCCGCGGACCCATATCGAAGAGCGCCCGTTAAGTCCAGTATCCCTGAGTGTTTCAATTGGGTTTATCTTACTAATCACATAGGCAGGATAACAACCTGATAATATGCCGACGGCTATCGTCGTTGTGAGCAGCCAAGGCAAAGTGGCCTGATAACTTAATGCCAAAGCTTTCCCAGTTACCATATTTAAAAGTGGCAGAAGGAATTCTAACAGACTGATGGAAAAAACCATGGCAATAAGTGTAATGGTCGTACTTTCTATGATGAACTGAAGGAGTAGCTGCACTTTTCCGGCACCAAGAACCTTACGTAGCCCCACTTCACGGGTGCGTTTCATGGACTGGGCGGTAGCAAGATTTGTGTAATTAACACAGGCAATAATCAGCACCAATAAACCGAGAATTTCGACAGTTTCAATAATCGGCAGGCCGATCAATTGCCAGTAGGACAGATTTGCATCAATTATTGGCTTGGAGAAAACATCTGAAACGAATTGTTTGTATTCATCACCAAAATGTCGTTCGTAAATACCGTCGAGTTCCTCCTCCAGCCAATTTTGATCAAGATTTTCAGGCAATAGTAAATAAGTCAAATTGGTTGGATGCATTTCCTCCCAATCTGTGTCGGGTTGAATGTCGGTAATACGCTCCATTGCTGCCATGGAAACAATCACATCAAACGGCGCTTTTTCAATAAAATACGATCCAAAATGAGTGTTGGGTGGAAGATCATGAATTACCGCTGTGACGGTAAGGTCGTTTTTATGATCAAGTGTTATGGTCCGCCCGATTGGATTTTCATCTCCAAAATATTTAAATGCAGTACTTTCGGTTATCACCATCCCTGTCGAATTTGACAGTGCGGAGCTATCCCCCACAATATAGTCAAAATCAAAGATCGTCAGTAGTTCGGGATCGGCAAAACGTAGTGTTTGATAATAACTGTCTTCACCTACAGAAAATAAAATTTCTTTGACGACGGTTCTAGCGGAGCTCTCAATTTCAGGGAGTTCTGCTTTTATAAATGGAAGGACAGCTGAAGGTACTGCGTTCATTTCATTAATGCCTGCATTGGCTTCGGGCTTGATCGATACCCCTACAGTATAAATACGCTGAGAGTTTTCAAAAAAAGCGTCATGGGAATATTCATAGTCGGCAAATACACCACCAAAAATAAATATGGTCAGCCCCATGGCAAGGCCGATGATATTGATCACTGAATAGAGCTTGTTTCTTGCAATATTTCTTAAGGCTGTTTTTATATAATTTCCGAGCATTTAATTCCCAAGTTATTCATGATAAAGCGCATTGACCGGATTGGTTTTTGCAATATTAATTGCGTGTGTGGCAACTGTCGCACACGCAAGCAACAGACCGGCCACGCCCGCGCCGAGCAACATTCCGTAAGGAAGCCCAATACGTTCCGCGAAGAAATCGAGGTAAGTTTGTGAAGCAAAATAAGCAAGACCCAGCGCAATCGGCGTTGCCCAGAGAACTGGTGTTGAAAATTGCAAAATGAGCAGTTGCACGATTTGATTATTGGACGCACCCAATACTTTACGAATGCCTATTTCTCTGGTTTTTTGTTCGGCCATAAAAGCGGCAAGACCAAATAGTCCAAAAGCGGCGAGCGACAAAGCAACAAATGCAAATCCTGCCAACGATTTGGTTCCCATATCAAAGATTACATAGACCATTTGGAACGTCTCATCGAGAAACTTACCCTGCATCGGATAATCCGAATAAACTTCCTGCCACACTTCTTCAATATCATCGACAACGCTCACCGGTGCATTTGATGAAATCTTTATCGATGCCACACGGTAGGAGGCATCACGCATTAAGAAGAAGAATGGCTTGACGACATTGAAAAGCCCTAGAATATTTCGGTTTTCCATAACACCAACAATCGTGTAGGTGGTAATGCCATTATCACCTTCATCTTCGTAAAATATTTGTCCAATTGCCGCTTCGGAAGATGCGAAACCAAGCTGTGTTGCCGCAAGCTCATTGATCATCACATTTACCGCGCCATTTTCACGAATATGTGTATCCATCGCTACATCGCGCGTTGTTTTCCGCCCAGCAACCATTGGGATATCATAGACCTCTACAAATCTATCATCGATATTCAACTGATTAAGACTAACACCGTTTTCTATCTCATTGAGGATGGTCGATGCCTTGATTGTGCTGTTATTTTGTTCGTAAGGCACCTGCGAAGACAATGCGAAATCCTGCACATATGGAATATTAAGCATTTCATTTCTGAGGACTTCGTGCCGATCTTCCATTTGTTCAACATCCATTCTGTCAAGCGTGTAGATCTGATCTTTTGGGAAAATGCGGCTGCTTTCTTCAACCTTCTGGTTCTGGGCGTAGACAACCAGTACCATGGCCAAAATACACACGGAGAACGTAAACTGAATCCCAATCATTATAGCTCTGATCAGCGTTGCCGCACGCCCCTTTCGGGCAACATCACGTAGAGCGTCAATGGGATTTGTTCTTGTGATGACATATGACGGATAAGCACCAGCGAGCACGCCAACGAGAACCGTCGTGAGCAAAAGCCACGGCAACGTAGACAGATAATCGATGGTAAGAATTTTTCCGCTTGCCGAGTTGAACACCGGAATCACAAGCTCGAGGAAAGCAAGCGCCAAAAGCATAGCAAACAACGTAATAGTCAGACTTTCGATGATAAATTGTGATAGCAGTTGCACGTGCCCCGCGCCAAGCGTTTTACGAAGTCCCACTTCCCGAGCACGGCCCATGGACTGTGCCGTTGCAAGGTTAGTATAATTGACGCATGCAATTATCAGCACCATGATGCCAAGTCCCTCAACAACCGAGATGACAGGAATTCCCAACATATCCCAGATGGCAGTATTAGCTTCACTGAGAGTGCGCACATCAAACCCGTCCAGAAAGTCTTTCTGATCGTCAGGCATATGGCGTTCATAAATTCCGTCCATTTGGGTTTGCAACCATTCCCGGTCAAGATTTTCAGGAAGCATCACATAAGTAAGGTTCCCCATGGACGTGTTGCCCCAATTGGTATCAGGTTGAAATTCAGTAATGCGCTCCATCGCCCCGATGGGCACAAGCACACCTATCGGCATATCCATGATGATCTGAGAATTAAAATGAGAATTTTGAGGAACATCTCGGATCAATGCCATGACCGTAAGATCATGCTCATGGTCAAGTGTTATGGTTTTTCCTATCGGGTTTTCATCACCAAAATATTTATCCGCGATTGCCTCCGTAATAATAATACCGTTGGAGCCATCAAGTGCAGAGCTGCTACCTTCCAGAAATTCAAAATCAAATATTTGTAGCAGTTCAGGGTCAACGAAACGGATGGTTTCATAATAATTATCATCTTCTATCGAAACCAGAAACTCTCTGCGGATGGTTCTCGCAACAGCATCGACTTCGCTGAGGTCCGTTTTAACGAGTGGTCCGACTGCACCTTGTACCCCGTCTATCTGGCCAACGCCAAGATTTGCTTGTGAATTTACATTACCGCGAATGGTATAAATCCGGTCCGAATTCTTAAAAAACTGGTCATGAGTATATTCGTAATTGGAGAGCAGTCCCCCAAAGAGATAAACGGCAAGTCCCACTGCCAACCCCAATATATTGATCGTCGCATAAAGCTTGTTTTTCAAGATGCTTCGAAGTGCGATTTTTATATAGTTGCGTAACATTTTTCTTCTCTTCTCTTTTGGTTATTCGCTCTTTAAGGAATAAATCGGGTTAATTCGGACTGCGGCCCAAGCTCTGCTCGATGTTGTCACGTAAGCAAGAACAAACGCGGTAACTCCGGCCATTAAATACGGGGTTAATGTCATATCGATACGGTAACTAAAGCCAGTGAGCCAATCATTCATCAGAAGCCAGGCGACAGGCCAGGCGATGACGTTGGCAATAATCACCAGTTTTGAAAGCTCCCAGGAAAGCATGGTCATAATATTAAGGGCTGACGCCCCCAGCACTTTACGGATACCGATCTCTTTGGTGCGGCGGTCGGCAATAAACGATGCAAGGCCGTAAAGTCCAATACAGGCAATCATGGCCGCGATACCGGCAAACCCGATAAACATCCTGAACACCCGACCTTCGACGGCGTAAAATGAGGCGTAGTCCTCTTCAAGGAATGTACGTCTGATCGGATAGGATGCCACATGTTGCCGCCAAATTTGATCAACAAGGGCTGTTGCTTGCTCAAGCGCACCATCCGCAGCTTTAATGGCCATCACGTTCCCGCCGTCACCCATTAGAAACGAAAGCGCAGCAGGTTCAGAGCGCACCGAACTAAAATGAATATCTCCAACGACACCAACAATAGTTAAATTTAGCCTATAATCCGTCCCACCGAAGGAAAACGCGGAATATACCTGTTCCCCCACCGCTTCAGCGGGGTCCGTCCAACCCGCCTGTCTGGCGGCTGTTTCGTTTAGAACAAGTCCGCCTGTCGCAACCGGTGCTTCAGGTGAAATCTGTGGCAGTTTATCTGTAGAAAAATCTTCGCTAAGCGCTCGTCCGGCGACCATAGTCATACCCAACGTGTCAAAATATCCATCATTAACGCCGACCCTGCGGGTAACAATCTGAAAGTCCGGCCCTTCACCTTCTTTTAAATAGGTGGAACCATCAGAAAGATCCATTGTCGGGACCATCGATCCACTCGTCACATGTTCAATAAGCGGGCTGGCGTTGAGTTGATTACGCATCGTCAATAAAGCATCCCGTGCTTCGCTATTATTAAGACGCACGACGATGACATCTTCTGGATCATATCCCAGCGGTTTATTTAGGGCGAAATCAATTTGGCCATTCACGATCCCGGTGGCCGACATAAGACCGATGGCAATTGAAAACTGAAGAATGACGAGCCCCGCACGAAGTTTTGCGGAACCAACGCCCTCAAACACACGTCCACGAATGGCTCTTGCCGGCAATACCCCAGAGACAAACAAAGCAGGGTATAATCCAGAAAGAATTCCAACAAGTATTGTAAGCAAAAGAAGTGCTGACAAATATCCTGTAGTATAAATTTGGCTGGCAGCCAGCGGAACGCCAAGCATGGACCCAAAAAACGGCGCAAATATCTCAACAATCACCAACGCACCGATCAAAGCTATTAAAGCCATAACAGTGGATTCGACGATAAACTGCATCGCCACATTAAGACGGCTGGCGCCAAGGACTTTTCTGACGCCGACTTCTCTGACGCGGTTGCTGCTTTGGGCAATTTGCATATTGATAAAATTGAACGTGGCGATGATCAGGGTGAGCAGTGCCACAAATCCGAAAATAGTCACATCTGATTTTTGGCGACCTGGTTTTGACAGCCCTGTCACCGTATCACGAACTCTCATTTCATTTTGAAGTTCGGTATTGAAATGGATATCGGTAAGCGGTTGCAGATGGACACCAATCCCCTCACTAAAATCCCGGTTAACATTATTAATCAGGTAGTCGTGTGATTTTGCTGCAAACGCGCTGCTGTCCACATTGTCCGCAAGCCTCATAAAATGGTATAGCTGATCAGAAAAATTACGTTCCCAGAATTCCGGATTTTCCCAAATCACAGGAAGCATTTCCATGTTGACGAAAATATTGGAAATCTGATGCGTATTACTTTTATTGTTTTCGACAATTGCGGTCACTCGAAAATCATGTGTTCCATCCAGAGTAAAGCTTTGGCCAATCGCGTCTTGCCCTGGAAACAGTAGTTCCGCCGCAGCGACCGTTAGAACGGCATCGTTTAAATTTGCCAGAGCAGTCGCGCTTGCACCACTTTCAACCCCAATGGCAAAAAATTCAAAATAGTTCGGGTCAACAAAGCTGACGACTTGATATTGCTTATCCTCACCAATACTAAGAAGCCGCTCGGATGTTGTGATCCGGGTCAAATCTTCTACATCCCCAGGATGGGCGTCTGCGATCACTGTCGAAAGCGGATTAAAAAACGTTGCAAAACGCGCGCCAGAATCTTTACTTTCCCAATTAAGGCGGTAAACACGTTCGCTATCCGAAACCACCGTATCGAACGACGTCTCGTGGCTAACAAACAGGATAATCAGCATCGATACCGCAAGCCCAACGGCAAGACCACCAATATTAATCGCACTATAAAGTCTGTGTTTAACAATACTCCGAAACGACATACTTACATGATTTAACAACATGGTCTTCTCCTATTCATATCTAAGTGCTTTAATGGGATTGGTCCGCGCGACACGGATCGAGTTTCCGGCAACAGTGCCCCAGGCGATAAATAGGGCAGCAAACCCAGCGATTAGGCAAAAACCGATGATGGAGTAGTTTTCTATCCGGTAAGCGAAGCTTTCCAGCCATTGTGTCATTGCATAAAATGATAGTGGCCACGCTATCAGGTTAGCAACCACGACGGGTTTGGAAAATTTCCACAGCAACAACTTCACTATGTCGGTGACACTCGCACCCATTACTTTTCGAATGCCAATTTCTTTGGTGCGACGCTCAGCGGTGAAGCTTGCCAAACCATAAAGTCCAAGGCAGGCTATCAAGATAGCAAGCCCTGAGAAGGCCGCAAACATGGTTGCTTGGCCTTGTTCTGCTTCATACTGACCATCAATGGCATCCGTAATATATTCATATTCAAAAGGAATATTTGGGAATTCCTGCATCCAGATGGCGCGAATTTTATCTACGATAACCTTGGGCTCCGTAAGATAGCGAACGGTAATCGCTCTCGCATATCCTGTTTCCAGAGGATAAATTTCCGCGCGCATATTGCTTTTCAAACTTTCAAGATGAAGATCCGGAATTACACCAATCACTTCATACTCTACTTCAAGTTTTTCCGCCGGGTTGCCTGCGCTAATGTAGGTCAGTTTTCCAAGTGCCTCTTCAGGACTTCCCAGATTCAATCGGCGTAACGCGGACTGATTCAAAATAACCGCCGCGGTGTGACCATTGCCGGCTCTTATATCATCCATGGTCGCGCGTTCATCGGCACGGCCAATTTGATAGATTCGGCCCGCGATAAGTTCAATACCAAATGTCTTAAAAAAGTCATAACCAACTCTTCTATTGCTAACGATAACAGCGTCTTGCAGCGCCATATCATTGGTTCGAATAGCTGTATTGTTTTCAAATGGATATCCGGGAGTAAACCTTGCTGATGTGACGCTGGTAACTTCGGGAATTCGTTTAAATTCAAATTAAGAAAGGAAGTTTTTCAAGCACCGCATCCCAACTGATATTATTTATCGAAAGAAGGTTTTCTTTCTCAAATCCCAAATCCATATTTTTAGTATATTGCATTTGTCCGTAAACAACCGCCGTAGATACAAAGAGAGCAATGGACACAGAAAATTGCACTATAACCAGTGCGGACCTTAGGTTAACAGAAGCGCTTGATTCCGCTGATTTGTTAGCCTTCAAAACTTCCGCAGGACGAAAGCCGGATAAAATAAAAGCAGGGTAAACCCCGCCTAATATTCCAAC
>CAXBLS010000114.1:0-10658 GCA_963976585.1 uncultured Kordiimonadaceae bacterium | reverse complement strand
TCCCAGTGACCCGATTTTTCCCAAAGCTTTCTATCGACAAGTTTCGGGGTATTAATTTCCTGGTAACCATATTCACGTTGCTTGCGGCGCATATAACCTTCTATTTGGGTATAGATGGTCCAGCCGTTTGGATGCCAAAACGGCATGCCAGCTGCTTCTTCCTGAAAGTGAAACAAACCCATTTCACGGCCAAGTTTTCTATGATCCCGCTTTTCGGCTTCCTCAATGCGGTGAAGGTAAGCTTTGAGTTCTTTTCTGTCGCGCCAGGCTGTGCCGTAGACACGTTGCAACATTTCATTATTACTGTCCCCACGCCAATAGGCCCCGGCAATGGACATCAGTTTGAAAGTGTCGCCCCCTAGATATTTGGTTGATGGTAGATGTGGTCCGCGGCAAAGATCAATAAAATCACCTTGTTTATAGAGTGTGACTGGCTCATCTGCTGGAATGCTGGCAATGAGTTTAGCTTTATAGATTTCGCCCATTTTATTAAAAAATTTGACCGCTTCGTCGCGTGGCATTTCGCTGCGGATGATATCCTCGTCGCGGGCGACGATTTCTTTCATACGCGCTTCCATTTTTTCTAGATCTTCCGGTACAAAAGGTTCCTCGCGGGCAAAGTCGTAATAAAAACCATTTTCAATGGCTGGACCGATGGTGACCTGAGTCTCGGGCCAAAGTTCTTTTACGGCTTCCGCCAATATATGTGCCGCATCATGGCGCAGTATTTCGAGCGCTTCTTCATCGCGCTTAGTGATGATAGAAACGTCTGCATCCGAAGTGATTTCGCGTGATAGATCCCACTGCTCGCCGTTTACGACGATTACAATTGCTGCTTTTGCAAGTCCAGGCCCGATATCCTGGGCCAACGTCATGCCAGTCACCGGTCCATCATATTCACGGACACTGCCATCGGGCAGGGTTAAGGCAACTTTACTTTTGGCGTTCATTAGGATCTCATCTTTTTACTTTAATCATGAAGCATGGAATTTATATTCTTTAGGGCGCAAGTCAAGTGAACAAACCTTAAAAAAAGCGGTTTTCATGGCGTTCTGGTTCGATATTATGTTAATAAGTGAAAAATAATAGGAGTTGAGCGCCCCAATGAGTAAAGAACCCAAGTTTATCACCGCTAAAAATGATCGCCACATTGCCTATCATAAATCAGAAGGCAAAGAACCAACCGTGATTTTTTGTGGTGGTTATATGTCCGATATGGAAGGAACAAAAGCAACTTTTCTGGAAGAAGTATGCGGTGAACTTGGATTATCATATATTCGATTTGATTATTCCGGTCATGGCAGCTCGTCTGAGGAATTTATTGATGGCACGATAGCAAGTTGGCGTGATGACACACTGGCGGTTATTGATCAGCTCAGCGAAGGACCGCTTATTATTATCGGCTCGAGCATGGGTGGCTGGATCGGGCTTCTGGTCTCACTGGCCAGAAAGGAACGGGTTCGTGCATTTATAGGTATCGCCGCTGCCCCGGACTTCACGCGTGAGCTTATGTGGGACAAGTATTCGCCGGGGATCAGGGGGATCCTTAAAAGAGACGGCGTTTATTTGGAGCCTTCAGAGTATAGCGACGAGCCATACAAGGTATCCTACGGGTTAATTCAGGACGGTGAAAATCACATCCTGCTGAATGGAGCAATTGAGCTAAAGTGTCCTGTCAGGCTGTTTCACGGGCTCAAGGATAAGGACGTGCCAAGTGAAACATCTGCGCGTATTGCAGATAAGCTTTTGAGTGAGGATGTGATTATCAGTTACAGTAAATCCGGCGATCACAGCTTATCGTCTCCGGCTGATCTCGAACGTTTAAGACGAGCGCTCGCTGAGCTTAGCTAAAATGTCGCGGTATCCTTCTTTGTAGCTTGGAAATTGTGGGTGCCAGTTAAGCTCTCTTTTGATGAGATCATTGTTCACTCGTTTATTATCTTGGTAAAAGCTTTTTAGTGCGGAGCTAATGGCTGGATCATTAATATCTATGCCTTCAATCGGCGGCAGGTCAAGTTCGGAACACAGAAAATCAAGGACATCGGACGTTGAAGCTGGACAGTCGTCCACGAGGTTATAGATTTTATGAGATGATGGATTTTCCATCGAACTTTTTAAGCCTGAGCAAATATCATCGACATGGATCCGTGAAAACATGTTATTTTCATTGATAATTTTTTTTGCGGAACCATTTTTTACGGCGTCAATCTGATTGCGTTCGGGGCCGTAAATACCTCCCAACCTGAAAATATGCACGGGTTTATTTAGCGCGAGCCACTGCCTTTCCGCTTGTAAGCGAAGTTTGCCGCGTTCATTTGATGGTATTGTCGGGCTGTTTTCATCAACCCAGGCCCCCTTATGATCGCCGTAGACGCTCGTCGCCGAGAGGTAACCGACCCATTTTAAGTTGGGCATATTTTCTATGTCGGTTTTATGATGATACAGAACAGGATCAATCTGCTGTGGATTAGGCGGTACAGAAATTAGCAGATGGGTGCAATCCTGCAAAATTTTGGCTGCATTTTCAAGCGGTTCATTGCCATCAAAACGGAAATTCCCTTCGGACTTACGGGTGCCTGAAAAATGCCTTGATGATAACGATAATTCGTCTCTCAGGTGTTTTGCTGTATAACCAAGTCCAAAGCAGAAGAGTTTCATGGTGGGTCACTTTTTACGAATTGCGATTTATGTGGATTATATTTATACAGTAATTTGCAAATTTCCAGTAGGAAAACAGGTACAGGTAATATGAGATTACAACTTACAACTATTATTTCTCTCTTCGTATTAACTGCGGGCGTTCAAGCTCAAAGTTTTTCGGACAGAGCCCAGTCGGAAAAATACCAGGAGTGTCTTGTGCAGGTCGAAGAAAATAGTGCGGCGGCAATACTTGGTGCGCGCAAGTGGTATATTGAAGGTGGGGCAGTGGCGGCCCAGCACTGTGAAGCGCTCGCGCTATATGATCAAAAAAGATACGGCGAGGCCGCAAGTCTTTTCGAAGCTATTGTCGGTAAACTCGCCCGCGAGGAGGGGGCTGGCGATTTCGCAAGGCAAAATAAAGACGTTTTAACCGTGCAGCTTAACTATCTCGCAGGCCTTGCCTGGCACTCGGATGAAAATTATGACAAGGCCTACAATGCCCTAAATTCTGCAATTGTCGGATTAGATGTTGGCTCTGAATATGGATATGAACTCTACATTGAGAGGGGACTGGTTCAGGTTGCATCCGAAAATTATGAGGATGCGCTGAGCGATTTTACCAAAGCCCTTGAACTGAACTCGGAAATGATTGATGCGTATCTTTACCGTGCTGAAACATTTCGAAAAATAAATGAACATTTAAAGGCAAGGTTGGATTTGAACGCGGCCCTCGTCCTGAAACCCAGCCATCCTGATGTACTTTTTGAGAGCGGTGTAAACTACCGGATGCTCAATAATGATGAAAAAGCATTGCAGGAATGGGAAAAACTGATCGCAAAATATCCTAATAGCCATTGGCAAAACTTGGTGCAGGAGAATATTTCGCTCATCGGCCAGTGATTAAATCCACTCATTTATAACATCATCATCAAGCTCTACTTGCGCATGTGTTTTTCTGAACGCTGCAAACTGATCCGCACTACTAAGCTCTTTTAGGGCCCAGACCGCCATGGCGCGAATATGAGGGTTGGTTTCCTCAAGTTTAGAAATGAGCAACGGGATAAAATCTTTATTGTCACTGTTGCCCATGGCTATTAAAACGTTGCGGATGAAGAAATCCCTGCCAATTCTTTTGATGGGGGAGCCGGAAAAGATCTGTCTGAATGATGGATCATCAAGAATGGCTAAAGTGGCCAGATTGGGATGTTTAAGCTCGATTCGTGGATAGTATAGTTTTTCATTTGTGAGGTTGGCATATTTATTCCACGGGCATACGCTAAGACAGTCGTCGCAGCCGTATATGCGATTGCCCATGGCTTTTCGAAAACTTTTATCTATGTGGCCCTTATACTCTATGGTCAGGTAGGAAATACAACGCCTTGCATCAAGTTGGTAAGGGGCAACAAATGCATTGGTGGGACAAATATCCAGGCAGGCACTGCAGGAGCCACAGTGGTCTTCTTCTGTGCTGTCCACGTCAAGATCAAGTGTGGTGAATATGCTGCCGATAAACAGCCATGATCCAAAATCGCGGCTAACAAGATTTGTATGTTTGCCCTGCCATCCCATCCCGGATTTATGCGCGAGTGGTTTTTCCATCACGGGAGCGGTGTCGACGAATACTTTTACCTCTGCATCATATTCGCGGTGAATGTGGCGGGCGATTTGCTTAAGACGCTTTTTTACCACGTCGTGATAATCTTTTCCGAGAGCGTAAACCGATATATTGCCGTCACTCTTACGCTTGAGTGTCTCTAGCGGATCATGGGCCGGCCCGTAATTCATACCCAGCATAATAATTGACTTTACCTCTGGCCAAAGGTTGAGCGGTGATTTGCGCCTCTCTACTTTTTCCTCCATCCATTTCATTTCACCGTGGCGGGATTTATCCAAAAATTCGCTAAAATAGTCAGCGTTCTTCTCAATTCCTTCTGGCGACGTGATGCGGACACTTTCAAACCCCACTTTTTGGGCCAAAGCTAAGATATCTGATTTCGGTGAAGCGGGTTGGGTGGGGTTTGTCATTAGGGTTTCTTTAGGTTTAGAAGTCGGGATTGCGGTAGTGAGCCGCGGGCGTAAGGCCGGAAATCTTATCCTTTAAAATAAGTTGCATACTCGGTCTCGATTTGATTCGGGCGTACCAGTCTTTTGCGGTGGGAAAATTATCCCAAGGCACATCGCCAAAATAATCGACGCAGGAAATTTGTGTTGCAGCAGAAATATCAGCGTAGGAAAATTCGCTTCCGGCCAACCAGTTTCTGCGGTCAGTAAGGTATTCAATATATTGTAGGTGATGTTTGATGTTCTGTCCTGCAAAGCGAATATTTGTGGCCTGAGCATTTCCGCGTTTTAAAAAACTCTTCATCACTTTTTCGCCGATGACCAAATTTGTGACCTCCTGATAAAACTTACTGTCAAACCATTCTGTCAATCTTCTCACCTCTGCGCGGGTGGTGGGTGTGCTGCCCAGGAAATCAGGTTCATTGTTAGTCTCTTCCAAATACTCGCATATGGCGGACGTTCCCGAAATGACCAATCCATCGTCTTCAACAAGTACAGGTACATTGCCTGCGGGATTTAGTATTAGGAATTCGTGGCGTCTTTTCCATGGCAACTCAAGAACAAGCTCAAAATCCATGGCTTTTTCGAGTAAGGCCATGCGGATTTTTCGCGAATTAGGGCAAAACCAATAGTGATATAAATGACGCATTTTTATATTTTATCCTTCCCATTTAAAAAGTCATAGTCAAAAGTAAGCCTATATAGTAAAATGTGTTTTTTTGTTAGTGTTATTGAATCTATTATTGGTAATTTTTAATTAGGGCTAATTGATGGCTTGTTGCGAACACGATATCGACGAAGAAGAGCTTAAAGTCAGCAAATTCCGTAGAGTGCTATGGATTGTGTTTGCTATAAATTTTCTCATGTTTGTGGTGGAGTTTGGTACGGCATTTTTTGCCAAATCAGTCTCGCTTCAGGCAGATGCTCTGGATTTTTTGGCGGACGCGATGACATATGGTGTGACGCTTCTTGTCCTTGGAAGCTCGCTGCGTATGAGGGCCTCAGTCGCAATGCTTAAAGGGATTAGTATGGGAGTGCTCGGTATTTGGATTTTTGTCCGCACGTATGTCAACGCTCAGGACGCCATCGTGCCTCTGGCCGGGGTTATGGGAACTGTTGGGCTTGTTGCTTTGGTGGCAAATGTGGTCAGTGCATTGATGCTCTACAAATTTAGAAGCGGGGATAGCAACATGCGTTCAATCTGGCTTTGTTCACGAAATGACGCCATCGGTAATATCGCCATTATGATCGCGGCGTCAGGGGTGTTTGCCATGAATAGTGGCTGGCCGGACTTTATTGTTGCCGTATTGATGGCGACACTCTCAATGGTTGCCAGCTTTCAAATAATCAGGCATGCCAGCAGTGAACTTAAGACCGTTAGTTTATGATTTAGATTAGTGATGCGTCGGCCGCGTTGGGAAGATCCATTTCAAGAATAGCCATTTGAAATGCGTAGGATACCTCACCTTCATCTTCATCGCGATAAATCAAACCAATAAACTCGCCGTCGTAATGAACTTCCATACTCTCATCCGTGGTCTGACTATTTTCCAACGTAAACTTGTCGCTACCAAATTTGTTATTTAGATATTTTCGAATACGTAAAATTTCAGTACGTGTCATTGGTATTCCTTAAAGAGTGTATTAAGCCGTTCAATATAGGGGCTGATAATGGATATATTTTCGCTATCAATATAATTAGGATCGTTTAGTAATGCCATAGAATTTTCAATTTTATTGATGAGTGTTTGTTTTTGTTCTGCACTTATAAATTGGTTCTTGTTTATTTTTTCAAGATCCTCCTGCATGTCTTTCTTGATTTCAGCTAAGGACGGCGCATTTGCACTCTCGGGGTATTTAAGCTGATATGCTGAATAGGCCATCATTATTTGATCGCCAGTTGAGGCCCACTCTTCGGGATCTGAAAAATTCGCATCAGTCACTATGTCTTTAAATTCGTCGTAGCGTGGATGATCTCTCAACCTAATAAGGCCGTCCGAAATTGGAGTTCGCGTTATTTCTGGCGAATCAAGCATGCTTACATATTCTTCATTTTCGCTGTTGTCAGCCGCTTTGTACTTTTCTTCTAACCTTGCAAGTGAAGGCAAGGTCGACAAATACTGCTCAATTTTGATTGAATCAAGAGTGTTCTGGGCTTGTGCCGCAAGAATATTTAAAAAAAATATAGAAAACGCAATCAAGCCTTTGATTGTTGCTTTTACCATGCTGTGTTCCTGTCAAAATTATTTAATTACAATAGTTTATATCTTTATTAAATTTTTATTTACTGGTTGAGCCCAACTGATTTATCGGCTGTTTCCGCGTAAAAAGCAACAAATTAAGCCAAATATAATTATATAAAATTTTATCTTTAAGCTTCAGTTTACCATTTCTGATTATAGTCTTTACATACAGATGAAGTTTCCCTCTGGAGGATGTGAATAATCGCAACGGACGTGGGGAGTTTGTAACAGAAACCAGAAACAAATTGTATCAGAAATTTTTAGGAGTAAAAAAATGGGCAAGTTGAGTTTAGTAAAAATTATGGCATCGGTTATCGTAGCCACCACATTAGCCTTCACAGGGTTCGCATCTTCTGTAAATGCGCAAGACATTAGCGGTTGGCAAAAGGCTGTGAGCAAGAAGATTGCCAAGAAGCAATCATATCCGCGCGCAGCACTTCGCAAGGAACTTCAGGGAAGAGCAAAAGTTGAAATTAATATTGATCGCGAAGGCAATATCGTTGCTCACACAATACAAAGTTCAACTGGTCACGAAGTATTGGACAAAGAAGTACCAAAACTTATGAAACGTGCAAGCCCGCTTCCTGCACCACCTGCAGAAGCCGCAGATAGTCAGCTAACAATGGTTATTCCACTTGCGTGGGTGCTTGAATAGAATAATTCGTAAATTTACGATCTTTAAAGGCCTTGAATTTTTTCAAGGCCTTTTTTATTTGTCCAACAGATTTTGCAGGGACAATTTATATGTGCGGTGTTTCTGCCTTTGCTAGATGGTGCAATCAATCAGGCGGCTGAGAAATTATATTTTTCAAATTTTTTTATCTTTTATTTTTATCCTATTTTTTGTCTATTTAGCGTAGAGTTTGGGACTCTATTTTAGCCGAAAATCGTTGTCAATCAATAGGATAATGATATATCATAACGAAATAATGGCGAATATATGTAATTGAAATATAGGGTAAAATTTTAAAAATCTGGAAAAATTATATATATAGAAATTTATCTTTAAGCATTTGTACATCTTTAGGATTTAGGAATAGTCACAATTGATATTCCGAAAAGGAAAAACAATTTTAATCAAGAACGTTAAGTTACAATTTTGGAGATTTATTAAATGAGTAAAGTTAGAGTTTTAAAAGTATTTGTATCACTATTGGTAGCATCATTTTTAATGGTTACAGGATTTTCTGGCACAGCAAGCGCTGCCGAGATCAATGACTGGCAGGCAGAAGTAGGCAAAGCTATCGCCAAGAAACAAGTATATCCACGTTCCGCACTTCGCAAGGAACTAGAGGGTAGAGTAAAGGTTGAGATTAATATTGATCGTGACGGCAATATTGTTGCCCATAGCCTTAAATCATCGTCAGGCCACGAGATTCTTGATAATGAAGTTCCGAAACTACTGAAACGCGTTAGTCCACTTCCGAAGCCACCTTCTGGTGCGAAAGAAAGTGAACTTACCATGGTTGTTCCGCTTGGGTGGGCACTTCAATAATAAATTAGATGCTAGAAATCAATAAATCTAAAAATTTATTGTTTATTTTCAAGGCCTTGAAAAGTTTATTTTCAAGGCCTTTTCAATTGGGTAAACTGTCTTTATGCTGCGATGTTTAGAACGGTAAATATAATAATATTTTAGGAGTAGTAATGACAGAGCCTTTGATGCCAATGGCTACAGGTGTTTGGCTAGTGGACAATACCAGCCTCAGTTTTTCACAAATCGCAAAATTTTGCGGTTTACATGAACTTGAGGTACAGGGAATTGCGGATGAGCAGGTCGCGATAAATATTGTTGGCCTTGATCCGGTTGCCAATGGTCAGCTTACCTGGGAAGAGATTAAACGTTGCGAGAAAGACCCAAAAGCGTCACTTCAAATCATCATAGATGACGTGCCAGCAAAAACAAGAAGTGGCGGTGCAAAATATACACCAGTTTCAAAACGACAAGATAAGCCTGACGCGATCGCATGGTTGCTCCGCAACCATCCTGAACTAACGGATGCGCAGATTTCAAAAGTCGTTGGAACAACCAAACCAACGATCACTGCGATCCGCGAGAGATCGCATTGGAATATGAGTAATATTAAACCGGTTGATCCAGTTTTGCTTGGTCTTTGCAAACAAACCGAACTTGATGCTGCTGTTGTAAAGGCAGCACCAAGGCGGGCAAAGGTTGAAGGTGAAGAAGAAAATTCTGAAAATTAAACTTCAGCATTTGAATTATTAAACAAAAACCCGCCAGATAATGGCGGGTTTTTTATTGAAATATCTGGCGACGCCTTTATTAGGTTTGCAGCCTCGTCATTTCATCTTTTAAGACCAATTTCTCTCTCTTAAGCTCATGTAATATTGTGCTGTCTGGAGCCGGGCGATTTTCTTCAATGTGAATTTTTTCGTCTAAGGCAGCATGTTTTCTGGATAGTGCATTGATATGAGCTTCTGAATGCATGTTAAGGTCTCCTAATTTTAAAATTGTGATAGGTTTTTAGGTTTCTGTGCTGAGTGTATATATGGTGAGCGAATGATTGAAATTCAAGACACATATGCGAGCAGATATCGCAGTGTGGTAAGAGGTTTTGTTTGATAAATGGTATGGTGGCCATAAATACTCCCGTTGATCACGTCGATCTGTACACTCCAACATCCCAGAGCAACACAGCAAACACTAATAGTTATTACATCATATTTTTTGATTATTGTCATCATTTACACGCATCAAATGCACCTATTTCTTGTGAAAAGTGCTGGAACTATATATAAAGCGCGAATATTTTGATATAAACTATCGGTAATCAAGTAGCCGGTACAATTTTTATCGCATTTAGATGGTTTATTACATGAATGAAAATCAAAAACGACTCATAGTTGGCATCAGCGGGGCTTCCGGTATTATATATGGAATTCGACTCCTTGAATTTTTAAAAGAATTAGATATTGAAAGTCATTTGGTCATGTCCAAAGCTGCGGCCGTTACCGCGGGTCTTGAAACAGATAGAAAAATTTCCGAAATAAACAAGCTGGCCGATGTTGTCCATAAAGTGGATGATATTGGTGCGTCCATAGCCAGTGGATCCTTCAAGACAGAGGGAATGCTGATTGTGCCATGTTCAATAAAAACCATGTCTGAAATAAGTACTGGCGTCACATCTTCGCTGCTCACCCGTGCTGCCGATGTAACACTTAAGGAACGTCGCAAGCTGGTCTTGATGGTGCGCGAGACGCCGCTTCATCTGGGGCATCTGAACACCATGACATCACTTACCGAAATGGGGGCTATTATTGCGCCACCCGTGCCCGCACTTTATACCAACCCTGAAACTATCGATGATATAATTGAACAGACACTAGGCAGGCTACTGGATCTTTTTAATCTTGAAGTAGCGACCTTGAAGCGTTGGAAATCATAGTGACCAAAAGACGGTAACCCTTTCAGATTATTCAGGAAGTGTGGTACAATCAGATAGAAATAGAGGAGAAAGCTCTAAGCAATGAATATTGACGAAGACGATATACTGGAAAAAATTCAACAGCTTCGTGTGCAGCACCGTGATCTTGATGATGCGATCTCAGCTCTAATAGAGTCTGGAACAACCAATATGTTGCAAATAAAACGTCTTAAGAAACAAAAACTTCTGCTTAGGGATAAAATAGCCAAACTCGAAGATGACCTTCTTCCGGATATCATTGCCTAAATTAGTTTGCGTCTTTTTTCAT
>CAXBLS010000113.1:0-10709 GCA_963976585.1 uncultured Kordiimonadaceae bacterium | reverse complement strand
CAACCACAGGTGTTTTGAATGAGGTTGACCGTCCAAATTCTTCTGCGACTGCAGTTGAGAAAGGAAAGACGGTCGATGACCCGACAATGCGAATTTGGTCACGAGCTTCGGCTGTGCTAATCAAAGCCATGCCGATCATGCCCACGCTTAGTAAGGTCTTATCTAGTTTTTTGAACATTAGTTATTATCTCCGTATATGCTTCAAAATAAACTTGGTTGATTAAAAGGAATCATTCCTTTTTGTCTTGAGAGAAAACTAACAACGCTGCGTTGCGTTTGTGTGACAGAAATATGAAGCTTTTATTACACAGCAAGATATCTATATGATGTAGATTGAAAAAAGGCAGAATTGAAATTCTGCCTTTTAAGTCAATTAAATAAAGTTGAAGGTCAGTAAGCCAGTTTACCAATCGACCTGGAAGCGAAGGCCGAAGGTGCTGATATCTTCACCGTCATTTACACCGCCATCAATGTCTGATTTAGAGTAGTTGGCCATTACGCGGGCGTAGTTATTCAAGTGCCAGTTTACACCAACAATGTAAGATGTTTGTTTGCCACCAAGGACGCCAGCATCTGTATCAGTAAGGTCAATTACGTCATAACGGGCTGCGATTTGCACAGCGCCAGGTCCACCGGAAAATACCGGGTTTGCAACTTTGATGCGGTCAAAGGCACCACCCTTATAGCCGCGACTTTCACCAGTTATGATATAGCTTACATCAACATATCCACCACTGAAGTTGGCATCCATACCGACTTCAGTCGGCGCATTTGATTTCATCCAACCCCATTCCGCTTGTGCGGATAACGGTCCAAAGACTGCGCCGAGTTCTGCGCCGAAGAATGTATCTGATTCAGCATCAAAGCTTCCGGTATTAACATACCTTGTTGGCGAAAGGTGATGGTGTGGACGCTGCCGGTATCTTTTTGTCAGTACGCCTTGATCATTTTTACGGTGAAATGCTGAAGCACCAACATGGACAAGACCATTTTCAATCTTAGCTGCATAAGTAGCGCGAGCTGCGTAAGTGCGTCCCTCCATATCGGCATTACCGGAAAAATTACCCTGGAAAACACCCGCTTTTAAGGTGAAATCATTTTGAGCGAAATTTGCGGATATACCAATGTCGCGGCTAAAGCCGAATGCATCAGTTATGCTCGAACGCTCAAGGAATGTGATATAACGGCTTGATGTTTGTTCTTCCAGTGACACCGGGACTTTATATTGACCTACGGCGATTGAAACCGGTTTAAGGGCCCATTCCATATAGCCGTCTTTAATGTCAGCATCGCCGCCAGCGAAATCAACTTCGAATTTATATTTAATATCTTTCATTACAACACCCTCAATGCCGAGGCGGGCTGTGCGAAATTCTGTTGTGTCGGCAACTTTACCGCTGTTATCCGAGACAGTTCCCCAGTCGGTAAAAATGCGTCCACGCATTTTCATCTTATAATTACCATCTGCACTTGAAATTTCCGGTGCACCTTTCCAGGCAACCTGCAAGTCTTGTGCTTGTGTAATTGACGTTGATGCGAGCAGGGCTGTAGTGCCAAGCGCAGCGAAAAATATTTTGGGTGTAGGCATTTAATTTCCTTAAATATTTAAAATAGTCCGTTTAATTATGTCTTTTGTGAGTCTCTTTGTTGCGGTTTTACGTATGAACTATTAAATAAAGATGACAGATTAATTACAATTTTATGACAGTGATTGTAAAGTTTGAAAAATTGACGTTAAAAATTATAGAACCATGAACTCGATACTCTATTAAGACAATATATGTGTGAAACGAGGTAGTTTTATAGCTTAAGGAAAAAGTGCGTCAACATGTAAGCCAGTAGAAAGTCTGGAGGAAAGCCCGAGGGTAAAGCGGTATTTGATGATATTTGCGAAACGCGATACTCTGATTTTATCAATATTATGTGGTATTATATTGCCGTTGATGAAGACCTTCTGGAGAGAACATGGGCAGATGTGAAACGAGTAATGGCTGAACCGTCTGAATTTGATTCGATCACTAAGGAATTGATTTATCTTGCCGTTTCGATTGCAAATTCATGCGCTTACTGTGTTCATTCGCACACCGCAGCCGCCCGCGCAAAGGGAATGACTGACGCGCAACATGCTGAGCTGATTAAAATTGTTTCATTTGCCGCGAGGATCAATCATATTGCCAATGGCCTTCAGATTCCTATCGATGATGTATTCGATACAGGTAAGGGTAAGAAAAATGTTTAAAAAAATACTTCTAAGCGTCACCTGTCTGATGATGATTTCTACAGGTGCTGAAGCCGCTGCAAGTCAGGAAGACGTGAGTTCGATTGACGGCATAATTGCCGCGCTTTATAGCGTGATTTCTGGTAGTAAAGAAGATGTGCGTGATTGGCAGCGCTTTACGGATTTGTTTGATCTGAATGCCAGACTAATTTTCGTCTCGCGGGATGCGCCGTCAGGTTTTATGGCCCGCTCGCCCGAGCAATATGTTGAAATGGCCAGTAATTCGTTTGTAAAGAACGGGTTTTTCGAGCGGGAAATATCACGTGATATGGATGTTTACGGTAATATAGCCCATGTCTTTAGTACTTATGAAGGCAGAAGGTCGCTCGACGCTGAGCCTTTTTTGCGTGGTATCAACAGTATTCAATTGGCCTATAACGGCGAGCGTTGGTTCATAGAGACAGTTTTCTGGCAAGCAGAAAATGACCAATTTCCATTACCAGATAAATATCTCGATTAATAGGTTTCCAGTCCTCGCAGCCCAAGACGCAGTAACCGTTCTTCGATGGCATAAAGCGGGATGGTTGCCTGTGCGTTACCTGGATCATCACCGACGCCAGTAATAAAGCTGACGATGCCGTCTTTGTTAATTGGATCAAACCAGAACTGACCCTGAAGACCGTATGCAGAGCCAAGATGACCGTAAAGTATTTTGCTTGTTTCCGATAAGTCCCAATCTTTTAAATCAACGATATGTGTTGATAGGCCGTAAGTTGTCATCATGCCGGCCGCTTCACTATCTCCTGGTATAGCTTCACCGCCTGTGTGACCATTTTTTAACGCTGGATTATATTGCCAGACCGGGGTCATCATCTCAGCAATAGAGGATTTCGACATGATCTGTTTGCCATCATATTCACCCTCATTAAGAAGCATTTTCATAATAACCGCTAGGTCTTTTGAAGATGCTCTAAGGCCGCCTTGTGGTGAAAAGAGAGTAGGGTTCTTGCCAAGTTCATAAGCAGCGTCAAGAGAGCTTAGATCAGGTGTTTCCCCTCGTGCATAAAGCGGGCTTTCGTAATAACAACGGACCGGATCACCATCCACTTGTTCTATCCACGGGCCATCCAAATCCCAGGTTTCACCGCCGTCACCGCGACGGTAAAGGGTGGCAAGCTGTGCGAAGTCATTTTCATAAAGGGTGCAGACGCTGAAACTAGAGTTTAGTCCCAGCGGGTCCAAGAGATGCTCTTTGACAAACAAGTCCATTCGTTTTCCGGATACCTTTTCGGCTATGCCGGAAATAATGCCAAAATTCAGATTTGAGTAGGTGAAGTAGTCTCCCGGACCCTGATTTTCACCATTTGCAAAGTGAGCACCATTTTCAAAATGTTGCAGGCTTTTGGGGCCTTTTCCCAGAATAAAGAAATCTTTGAAATTCTGATCCGGCCCCATAAAATAATAACTGCCATCCCGTATGGAGGACACATGAGCGAGAACCTGTCTGGCAGTGATCATCCGATCTGGAAAGTTTGGGTTTCTAAGGCTAAAACCGAGATAATCTGAAACATCTGCATCAAGGTCGACTTTTCCTTCTTCGACCAACGTCATAAAAGCCACCGTCAGGACAAACTTAGAAATGGAAGCAATTCGCACCTTATGATCCGTAGTCAGGGGGACATCTGCCCCTTCTATCCTGCGCGCCAATCCATCAGCATGTTCGAAAACAATCTCTCCGTTTTTAATAAGGATCATTTGGACACCGGATATTTCTGTGGGTGTCACATCCGTACTATATGTGGTGTCATAAAGTTCCTGTTTCAGATCGAAGTCTTGGGGCGCTATCTTCTCTTGATCACTCTCATCGGCGCAATTGCACAAAGAGATACAAACGAAACAAAGGGAAAGGGTTTTTATAAGTTTTATCATTATTTTTTCGTCTGGTTTTCTAAACTAAGTTTTATATCGGCTATTTTTTGCTGGTAATGTGAAGGCAAATTCATCTTTTTGCAGATATTCAGAAGTTGTCGGGCATAGTCGGCGTTTAAGGGTGGTGCGAGGAGGAAATCTTCCGGTAAAATATATGTTGTCGCCTCAATAAAATCATCCTCCCTGAGTTCACATGTCACATTAACCGCTTGATAGTCATGCACGGAAGGTTGTGAATAAAGCTCATCCAGTTCGCTGTTGCTTAACCGCATCAACGTGCCGTAGGCTTGTTCGCCATCCGACGGCAATAAGGTTGCTCTTTTTCCCAGATAAATCGCGTAATTATTCAGTTTGGCCACCGTTGGTGCGCTTGGCTGATAACCTTGCCTGCGTAATATATCTGGGTCCATAAAAAGGCCGTAAAAGAATATGGTTTTTGAAGACAATAATCATCCGATCACTTGAATTTAATCGAATTATAATCGGCTTTGAAAATATTGGTAGGAAAAAAGATACCGCCGACTTGTGGCTGCACCAACATTTTAGTTTGAAAGCTATTGAATTCTCTTGCATATTAATAAATGACTGGTTATTTATTAATAATAGTAAGTAAAGGAATGTGACCATGCAGCAGCATGTTGAGAATGATGTTGAGGAACCAAAGTGGAGAAGGAGGCCGGAAAAGAGACCGGATGATATTCTTGATGGTGCTCTTGTTGAATTTAGAGAGCGTGGTTTTGCCGGGGCTAGAATAGAGGATATCGCAAAACGTGCAGGGCTTTCCAAAGGTTCTGTGTATCTTTATTTTTCGAGCAAAGAAGAGATGCTAAAGGCGTTGATACGACGTTCAGTATCGCCCATTGCAGTCGAGCTCAAAAGTATCTCTGATCATCTATGCGATGAATGTTCGCATGAACCGGCGGCAGATGTTCTTAGGAAAATGCTCTTGATTGTCGGTGAGAACATCACGGACAGAAAAGTCAGCTCAATACCCCTGGTTATTATTGGTGAAGCGGGGAATTTTCCAGAACATGCGGCGTTTTACCGTGAGGAGGTCATTGAAGTTACCATGGGGGCATTAAAAACGGTGATCAGCAGGGGAATTGAGGCCGGTGAATTTAGAGATGTTGATGTGACCTATGCAATCAGAACACTCATGGGTGTTATTATTATGCAAACGGTCTGGAACGGAGTGTTTGCAAAAAAACATGAACAGGATCTGTCGATGAAGGATTTGATCGAAGCCCATTTGGATATTTATTTGAACGGCATAATGATGCCGCGGGAGACTTGATTATGCGTAGATTTTTGATTTTATGTTTGGGTCTGATGTTGTCAGGGTGTGGTGATAGTGATGATGGTGGAGCGCTGCAGGGATATGCCGAAGGACGGCAGCTTAATCTAGCGCCCCGTTCGGCCGGCATTCTTACGATCCTCAATGTAACCGAAGGTGAGCAGGTTGAGGCGGGCGCTACCCTCTTTGCGGTTGATAGTGAACGGGCGCAGGCCCAGCTTGATGAAGCGAAGGCTGCGAGCGCTGCTGCAGAGGCACAGCTCATGAACCTCAGAAAAGGGGGGCGCCCGGAAGAAATCAGGGCCGCACAGGAAATGCTCAGAGAGGCTGAAGCCTCATATACACTCGCCGAACAAACCTATAAACGCACTGAAAACCTTGTGGAAAGAGGTGTGCTTTCGATAGCGCGTCTTGACCAGGACCGGGCAACGCTAGATGCAACAAGCGCAAGAGTAACGGAAACGCAGTCAAGGCTTGAGATAATCCAACTACCAGCAAGGTCAGATGTGATTGAAGCTGCAGAGCGGGAAGTTGAAGCACGCAAATCGGCAATTGCTCGCGCAGAGACAGAGCTCCGAGACCGCAGCATCATTGCCCCAGCTCCTGGACGGATCGAAATTATTTATCGCCGTGTCGGTGAAATTGCGGGGCCAAGCGCGCCTGTTCTGTCGTTGCTTCCACCCGATCAGAAACGCATCCGGTTTTTCGTGCCTGAACCGCTTCTTGGACAAGTTCGCCACGGTGCTCGGGTTGGCTTTCAATGTGATAACTGTGAAAACGGAATGGGCGGCGATATCGTGTTTATTTCAAATCAAGCTGAATTTACCCCACCGGTTATTTTTTCTGAAAAAGAACGCGCTAAGCTTGTTTATTTGGTGGAAGCGCGACCGGACGAGCCCGAAAAGTTTCTCAATGGTCAGCCAGTGATTGTGAACCTCCAATGAGTGATGTGGATACGGTCATTGATGTGGTTGGCCTCACCAAGAAATACGGTGAAAAGACCGTTGTTGACAACTTTGATTTAAAAGTGCCACGCGGTGCTGTTTACGGGTTTCTAGGTCCTAACGGATCTGGAAAAACCACAACGATCAGAATGGTTTGCGGGCTTCTTACTCCTAATGCGGGAACAGGAAGCTGCCTTGGCTTCGACGTGATTGAAGAATCGTACGAGATAAAAAAGCGTGTTGGTTATATGACGCAAAAGTTTTCGTTGTGGGAAGATCTGACCATTCGTGAAAACCTTGAATTTGTTGCGCGCATGTATGAGGTTGAAAACCGCAGTGAAAAAGTCGATGAAGCTCTTGAGGATCTTGGCTTAAGTGCCCGTGCTAAACAGTTGGCTGGCTCTCTTTCTGGCGGTTGGAAACAAAGATTGGCGCTTGCCGCCTGTATGCTCCATGATCCAGATTTATTGCTGCTTGATGAACCAACGGCGGGGGTTGACCCGAAAGCGCGGCGCGAATTTTGGGACACAATTCATATACTTGCTGATCGTGGAGTAACGATCCTTGTGTCTACCCATTATATGGATGAAGCAGTGCAGTGTGATTATATCGCCTATATTGCTTACGGTAAGAAACTAATTGATGCGCCGTCCGGTGAATTGGTGGATCGGGTTGGTCTCCACACCTGGCGCGTCGAAGGAACAGGTCTTTCTGATTTGAGTAAAAAGCTCAACGGTGCGAGCGGTATTGAACATATCGCCCGATTTGGTACTGCTCTTCACATTAGCGGACTGGATGAAGATGCCCTAAAAGCAGCCGTTGAGCCATTTTTCGATGCGCCCAATTTAAAATGGTCCGCGCGCAAACCTGGTCTTGAGGAGGTGTTTATTCATCTGATGAGCGGATCGGAGGACAATTACCAATGAATATATTGTCATTTTCCCGTGTAGGGGCCGTACTCCAAAAAGAATTTGTTCAGATGCGCCGTGACCGCATGACATTTGCCATGATGGTAGGTATTCCAATTATGCAATTGATTATGTTTGGCTTTGCGATTAATTCAGATCCTCGCCATTTGCCGACCGCATTGATTGATCGCGATCATTCAACCTTTTCACGCTCAATAGTAAGGGCCGCTGAAAACTCGACTTTCATGGATATTTCTTATCGGCCCGAGCGTGAGGCCGTCGCCGAAAGCCTTATCAGGGAAGGGAAGATTAATTTCATCTTTATCATTCCGGAAAATTTTGGCCGGGATCTGGTGCGCGGTGACAATCCGCAGTTGCTTGTGGTTGCTGATGCAACGGACCCTTCGGCCTCAGCGGGGGCGGTTAATTCCATGAAGCAAATTGTCCGCTCTGGCCTTGTGCGCGATCTATCTGGATCACTTTCTTTTGTTGCTGACCGGCCACCTGCTGTCGATGTAGTACTTCACAAGCGCTATAATCCGGCTGGCGTGACACAGTATAATATTATACCGGGGTTGCTGGCGATTATCATAGCTATGACTATGACTATGATTACGGCGGTGGCGATTACCCGTGAAAAAGAACGTGGTACCATGGAAAATCTCCTTGCCATGCCGATACAACCAATGGAAATGATGATTGGTAAAATCGCGCCCTACGTCATTATTGGTTATGTTCAAACCTGTATCGTTCTTCTCGCCTCTCAATTTGTTTTTGAAATTCCCATTGTGGGATCTCTGGCGGTTCTTTTTTCGGGTGTTACAATTTACATCATCGTTAATCTTATGATTGGGTTTTTGTTTTCATCGATTGCTCAGACACAAATGCAGGCTCTGCAAATGACGTTCTTTCTGCTTTTGCCGCAAATACTGCTTTCTGGATTTCTGTTCCCGTTTCTCGGTATGCCGGGATGGGCGCAGGTTATTGGAGAAGGGCTTCCCGCCACTCATTTTATCCGCATAATGCGTGGGGTTATGCTTAAAGGAGCTGATGGGACTGATCTGTTTACGTCCTTCTGGCCACTCGGTGCAATTATAGTGGTTGTTGGCACTGTCGCCATGCTCAGATATAAACAAACTCTGGACTAATAAATTGTCAGAATATATTTTCTACCCAGCCATTTTATCCAATGTTGGATGGCTTCTATAAATTTGGCCTTTGCCGTTTTCTTTAGCTTGATATAGGGCACGGTCGGCTATTTTGACCATCTCAACAGCACTTATATTCTCATCGAGGCACGAGGTCACGCCCGCACTTGCACCAATACTGATGTCGAAGCCATCAATGACGCGTATCTCTTTTATTTCAGCAATAATTTGTTCCAGACGGTCAGCGGCAATTTCAACGTCGTCGGTGTTATTGAATATAATCGCAAACTCATCGCCACCCAGCCGGGCTGGAACGTCATCGCTTCTCACATGTTTCTTTATGATCTCCGATACCATGAGAAGAGCTTGGTCACCGGTATTGTGCCCGTGGGTATCGTTGACGGCTTTAAAATTGTCCAGATCCATATATGCTAACAGAAACGGAGTGTTAAATTGAGTGAAGTGGTGAATTGATTGATCCATATTCACATCAAATGATCGGCGATTAGCAAGTCCCGTCAATCCATCACAGAGCGCCAATTCCTTTATTCGAAGCTCTTCTTGTCGTTCGAGGGTGACATCTTTGTAGGTGTTGATGATTGTGCCATCATCCATGATCCGTTGCACTGTGTTGATGACGACGCCATGATTTCTATCACGGTCCCAATTAAACTCGTTACACTCGACCCTGCTTTCGATGCGCTCGCGCAGCTGCGTGATATACTCATCAATGGAACGTTCATAGGTAATTTCTTCTATTTCATTCATTTCGAAGAATAGTTTAAGCGCCATTCCCTCTTCATATTCCCGGTCTTCAAGGCCCATAATTTCTTTAAAGGTTTGGTTCCAGGCTTGAAGTCTGAGATCGCTGGAAAACACGACAATGCCGTGACCTGTATTATCCATTATTTCGGTGAGCAGCTTGTTTTTTCGTTCAAATTCGTCGGTCATCATTGAAAGCTCTTCTATCAAGACCACCTGAGCCTCTGCAGATTTCTCTATAGTTTCTCGCTGAAACTGAAGTTCAGACAACTGAGTCTTGTTTTGCTCAAGAACTTTAAGGGTCTTCTCCTGTTCGATATTAAGTTCTTTTTCAATTACGATCCGGCGGTTGACTTCGCTGTGTAGACGATTGGTCCAATATAAGATTAAACCAATAACAAGTGCAGCAGCAGCCAATATTTTTAGCATCAGTTGATAATCAACGGTCGGGACAATATGCACTGCCATCCATTTCTGGGTAATGCGCCGTTTTTCTTCTTCGGGAATTGATTTTAATGCTTTTTGTACCGCGCTTGCGAGTAACGGAAGGTTTGCCCGGACCCCCATGGACAATTCTGATTTGAATGGAGTCTCACCGACCGCACTAATATTAGTAATTCCCTCGTCTGCCAAATAATGAAGCGTCCGATTGAGTTCCCCTATATATGCATCAACCTCTTTTTTTGATAGTAATTCAAGCGCCTGTTCAGTCGTTTCAACTTCAACAATCGCTATTTCCGGATGGGTTGCCTTAATATACTCGAGCTTGACGTCATTTTTTACCTGAGCAATTTTCAAACCGCTGAGGCTCTCTAACGTGCCGAGATTTAAGGCATCTTTTGCGGCAAAAATTACATTATTTTGACTGTCGTAGCTATCGCTGAATATAATGTCCTTTTGACGTTCTTCTGTGTTGGCGATTGTCGCGATGAGGTCGCTCTCGTCACTTTTTAGCTGAGCAAGCATTTCACTCCAGTTTTTGTTTGGCAACAGCACTAACTCGACATTTAAAAGCTTACTAACGATTTCCAGTAATTCACCTGAAATCCCAGACAAAACGCCCTTTTCATTGATAAACTCATAAGGCGCAGTACCATCTGCATCAACACTTACCCGTATCTTGTTATTTTCGGATAACCACAGCCGCTCTTCCTCGGAAAGGCCAATATTTATATTGTCCTGAATTTGGGTGTACCATTTATTGGAAATGGCAGAGAATTCTTTCTCGGTGACCGAATTCATACCTTTTTGGAGAATGGATTTTAATATGGGCCAATCTTTTCTCACTGCAAGGCGCATCTGGCCATTAATGGAATTTTCAGGAAAAAACTTCATCCCGATCACCTCAACATTATCAATCAGATTAGATGTGATTTTGTAATTGGTGAGAGGGAGCAAGTTTGGAAAAACATCGATTGTTCCATCGGAAAGGTCATTTAAGGCCCGTATGGAAGATTTATATCCAATCAGGTTTAAATGCGGATAGTCTGCTGAGTATATTTCCCA
>CAXBLS010000112.1:0-11071 GCA_963976585.1 uncultured Kordiimonadaceae bacterium | reverse complement strand
AGGTCTGGCGGAAACCCAGCAAACACTTGTTCTGAACCGCCTGCGGGACCGGATTGCGGTTCAGGTTGATGGCGGTCTTAAAACCGGACGAGACGTTATTATTGGTGCGCTTCTTGGTGCTGATGAATTTGGTTTTGCCACTGCGCCGCTTATTGCGTCTGGCTGTATCATGATGCGTAAATGTCATTTGAACACGTGCCCAGTTGGTGTGGCGACACAGGACCCAGTGCTGAGGCGCAAATTTACCGGAAAGCCGGAACATGTGGTCAACTACTTCTTCTTTGTTGCTGAAGAAGCCCGGAAAATCATGGCTGATATGGGTGTTAAGTCCCTCAATGAAATTATTGGCCGTTCTGATCTTCTTGATAAAAACAAGGCCATCTCTCATTGGAAAAGTGACGGCCTCGATTTTACAAAAATCTTCCATAAAGTGGAGCCGACAAAGGGCGATAGCATCTATAATGCCACGAAGCAGCAACATGACATAGTCGACATCCTTGACCGAAAATTAATTGATCAGGCGGGGGAAGCCCTTAAAAACAAGAACCCAGTTAAAATCACCGCCGATATTCATAACTATGATCGCTCCACGGGAGCTATGCTCTCGGGCGAGCTCGCGAAACGCTACGGCCACAAAGGACTGACCGAAGACACGGTCCATGTCAAATTAAACGGCATTGCCGGGCAAAGTTTTGGAGCCTTCGTTGCCGCTGGTATAACCTTCGAGCTGGAAGGCGAAGCAAACGATTATGTCGGTAAGGGCCTCAGCGGCGGCAAACTTATCATCTATCCACCAAAAAACAGCAAAATTGTCCCGGAACAAAGTATCATTGTCGGTAACACCGTTCTGTTTGGAGCCATCAACGGCGAATGTTATTTCCGCGGGGTCGCGGGCGAGCGCTTTGCGGTTCGAAACAGCGGTGCCATTGCTGTGGTTGAAGGCGTAGGCGACCACGGCTGTGAATATATGACGGGTGGCTGTGTTGTTGTCATTGGGCCGACCGGGCGAAATTTCGCCGCAGGCATGAGCGGTGGCATCGCTTATGTCCTTGATGAAGAAGGTGAATTTGAAAATCGCTGCAATCTTTCGATGGTTGAACTCGCGCCGCTGCCTGAGGAAGACGCTATGGCAAAACTACTCCATGCTTCTGGCGAGCTTGAAGGCCATGGCCGGGTTGATGTGCTGCGCGGCGATATGTCGGGTCATGATAAAGAACGGCTGGTCCACCTGCTTGAAAATCATGTGAGATACACAAATAGCGAACGGGCAAAAACCATCCTCGGCAACATCGATGACTACCTGCCAAAATTTGTAAAAGTGATGCCCGTTGAATATAAGCGCGCACTCGAAGAAATGGCCGCAGCGGCAACGTCGCTTTCCGCCTATACCGGACAAGGAGAATAATAATGGGAAAACCAACCGGATTTTTAGAACTGCCGCGCCTTGACCGCACGTATGCACCAGCCGGTGACCGCGTGCGCCACTATAATGAATTTATCAATCCGCTTTCTGATGGAGCTGTCGCCAAACAGGGTGGTCGCTGCATGGACTGCGGCATCCCATTTTGCCATACTGGCTGCCCGGTCAATAACATGATCCCAGACTGGAACGATCTGGTGTGGCACCGCGAATGGCAGGAAGCGTGTGATAATCTCCATTCAACCAACAATTTTCCTGAATTTACTGGCCGGGTTTGCCCCGCGCCCTGCGAAGCTGCCTGTACGCTCAATATTGATAATCAGCCGGTGACCATCAAAACCATAGAATGCGCAATCGTTGATAAAGGGTGGGAAAACCACTGGATCCAACCGGTGGTCGCAAAAGTTAAAACCGACAAAAAAGTCGCGGTTATCGGGTCTGGTCCCGCTGGGATGGCCTGTGCACAGCAACTGGCGAGAGCGGGACATAAAGTTTCTCTTTACGAGAAAAATCGCCGGGCTGGTGGACTACTCAGATACGGTATTCCCGACTTTAAGCTTGAAAAATCTCTGATTGATCGACGGGTGCGCCAAATGGAACGAGAAGGCGTCACCTTCTGGACAAGTATGGAAGTAGGAAAAGATATTCAGGCACATAAAATTGCTGAACATTATGACGCAGTGGTGCTTGCCGGCGGCGCTGAACAGCCCCGCGATCTCAATATTCCGGGCCGCGAACTCAAAGGCATTCATTTTGCTATGGATTTTCTAACTCAACAAAATCGTCGCAATGCCGGTGAGCCGCTACCCAATATTAAGGATATCGTCGCAACGGGTAAGAAAGTCGTGGTGATCGGTGGCGGTGATACTGGGTCAGATTGCATCGGTACATCCTTTCGCCAGCGCGCCGTTTCGGTTACCCAGCTTGAAATTATGCCGCCGCCTCCTGCTCACGAGGATAAAGGGACCACTTGGCCAAATTGGCCACATATTTTTCGCACATCCACATCACAGGAAGAAGGTGCGGACCGTGAATTTAGCGTCGCAACTACCGAGTTTATCGGCGATGAAGACGGCAATGTCGAAGCGATCCGCTGTCATCTGGTTGATGAAGAGTTCAATAAAATTGATGGCAGTGAATATGAGATGGATGCCGATCTGGTTTTGCTGGCCATGGGCTTTACCAACCCGGTGAAAGAAGGTCTTCTGGAACAGTTGGGTGTTTCGCTTGATGGTCGTGGTAATGTCGAAGCGCCAACCTCCAATTATAAGACAAATTTGCCTAAAGTATTCGCGGCAGGCGATATGCGCCGCGGTCAATCGCTTGTGGTGTGGGCCATACGCGAAGGGCGTCAAGCAGCACAGGCGGTTGATGAGTTTCTTATGGGACATTCCAGCCTTCCCAGGTAGAAAAATTGTCTAATAGAAAGGGCGCTGGAGATTTCTCTAGCACCCTTTTCATTTCTGTGGCTAAAAAAAATCAGTCGTGATATATGAGCTTTTAAGGAATGAGTAGATGACAGAATTAGAAGAAAGACTGAATAGGCTTGAGATCAAAGCCTCCCATCAGGAGGCCCAGATCAATGACCTCAGCGAAATGGTGTCGGATCAGTGGAAGTTGATCGAAAGGCTTGGTGGCATGCTCAAAAAAGCGGACGCCAGAATAGAAAGTCTTGAAAACAACACGCCAGACAGCGCACCTGATTTGCTTGATGAAAAACCCCCACATTATTAAAGGATGACATATGAAGCTTAGTTTTATTGGTCTTGGTGTTATGGGCTACCCTATGGCCGGTCATTTGCAAAATGCCGGACATAACGTTTGTGTCTATAACCGCACCCATTCCAAAGCGGAAAAATGGGTAGCGGAGTACGGTGGAACATGTTGCAATACCCCGCGTGAAGCAGCGGCAGAGTCGGATATTGTGTTTATTTGCGTTGGTAACGACGATGATGTTCGTTCCGTTGCGTTTGGACCTGATGGTGTACTCAGCGGTATGGGCAGCGGGACCACACTTGTCGATCACACAACAACATCTGCGGTCCTTGCTCGTGAATTGGGCGAGGCCTGTGATGAAAAAAATATCAGTTTTCTAGATGCTCCCGTTTCGGGCGGTCAGGCTGGCGCCGAGAGCGGGGCGCTTACCATTATGATCGGTGGAGAGAGTGGTACATATGCGGCAGTGGAACCAGTTCTAAACTGCTACGCAAAAAAAACCAAGCTGCTCGGCCCCGTCGGCAGCGGGCAGCTGGCAAAAATGGTCAATCAAATATGCATTGCCGGTGTTGTTCAGGGCCTCTCGGAAGCACTTAATTTCGCAATGAAAACAGGCTTAAATGCCGATGACGTGGTCGAGGTAATATCTAAGGGTGCCGCTCAAAGCTGGCAGATGGAAAATCGATCGTCAACAATGGTCCGCAACGAGTTCGACTTTGGATTTGCCCTTGACTGGATGAGAAAAGATCTCGGCTTTGCCCTTGAAGAAGCAGAAAAACTTGATATACCACTCCCGGTTACTAAGCTGGTTGATGGATATTATGAAGAAATTCAACAAAATGGGGGAGGCCGTTGGGATACATCGGCCCTTATTACCCTCCTCAACAAAAACTGATCAGGTTACATTATGATAACAATTGATAAATCCACCTATTCCCGCGACACCTACTCTATACTTAACGCAATCAGTCGTGGACTCAAAAGAACCTGTCCGCACTGTGGGAGCGGTAAAGTATTTAATGGATATTTAAAAACACAGGACTGCACAAATTGCGCGGCACCAACTGGTGACATTCGCGCTGACGATCTGCCGCCCTATCTTACAATTTTTCTGGTTGGGCATATTATTGTACCGATGCTGGTGTTTGTTGAGGCGGTTTATCATCCGGAACTTTGGATGCAAATGGCGGTATGGCCATCTATGACCCTGCTCCTTACACTTTTGTTTCTACCTTTCATTAAAGGGGGCGCAGTGGGCCTTATGTGGTATCTTCAGCTTAAAGGTGATGAACAGCGCTAGTGGTCTGAGACCTCGAAAGCATCATTAAAACCAGTTTCATAGCCTAGGCCTTGCTTGGTTAGAATAAGTCGATATGGGTATTCAGACCTCGCAAGTCCTTTACGTTCCAAAGCCTGCCACACCCTCTCGTTGTTAAACCCGCTTGCATCTTTTGCAGAAACCACAAACCTTCCTATATGGACATGATTACCATGTGCCGTCGGCATATACATGATCGAAATTTCATCGCTGCCTTCTATAGGCGCAGATGTTTCTTCACTTCTCGCCAATTCCTGAAAAAGCGCCAATGTGCGGTTTTGCAGTGCGTTTAATTTGGTCTTACCCTGCCCCATATTCAGCTCCTTATTCTTTCTCTTTTCTGATATGTAATGTTTTTTTGCTAGAAAAGCATTTCTTTTATCAATAAACTTGATTTTTTAGAAAATTCGCAGTACTTGACTTAGGTCAATGATTTTATTGAATATAACACATACTAATACTCAGGAAAGAAAAGGAAGAAAATGGCTAATACAATCAATTTTATCGCGTGTGGGATCGTAACAGCTTTTTTACTACTTTCTATCGCACTGGCAGGACCACATTTACTACTCCCTGCTATCGCAATGATTGTTACCGTTCTTATTGGCGGCCTCTGCATCTATGTTGCAAATGGCATGATCCAATCTCGAAATAAAATCGAGAAAGAATGGGAAGCCCAGAACCCTGAATGATCAGGACCTTTTCTAAAGGAATACCCTGAGTACTTAATACCTGATAAGTACTATTACTAGGCGTCTTGTTTCAAAGCAAGACGCCTTTTTTTTGCTTATACACGTTACACTATATTTTGCGGCGGCGTTCCGAAGGCTCTCCATTCTTCAAAGCCGTTTTTGTTTTCAAGATAATTCATCAACGCAACAACCGGTCGGCGGTCATATATCTGGTCGGCATCAGCCATCAGGATTTGCACTGCCTTTCTCATATCCATACCCGAACGATGGGCCCGTGCACTGGTCATGCCAACAAATGCATTTGCCACCGCAACGATGCGCGCCGAGAGTAATATGTCTTCACCCGAAAGACCGCTGGGCTCACCTGAGCCGTCCCAATGCGCCTGTATCTGCCGTAAAGTTTCACAGACCGGTCCTTCAAACTCGATCCCCTCTATTAAATCCGCACTTTTGAGCATGCTTGACCTAATGGTGGTCAGCTCATCGGCGGTAAGATTGGTCGGCTTTACAAGCAGTTCCCGAGAGACGAGAATTTTACCCAAGTTCATCATGGCTCCTGCGAGTTCAGCGGTTGCCGCCGTTGTTTCATCAACAAGAAGCTCTTTTGCTAGCACATTGGTCACCAACACCACTCGCTCGGAATGAGCTGCACTATAAGGATCGCGACTGGCGATCACCATAGTGAGCGTTGATACCAGACTTTTGAGGCTTAACTCTCGTTTGTGCCTGTTTTGCTCTATAGAGGTGATGTCTTCTTTGACCATAAGTACACCTCTTTCGTGAGCACTTTGATCATCTCCAGTTAACATTGGAAGATAGTCTGTTTTAATGGATTTTGGCGTTTCGTCCGTGCCAATATGCCTAACCTTGGATACTGGCTCTTGTGATTTAAGTACATCATCACAGTGGATTTCATCGTGCCTGACCTTTGCGCGGCCTAAAACCGCTGAAGGTTCTTTTCCGATCATATCTTCGGGCCTTAATCCTGCCGATAGGGCGGCCTGGAGATTAACAAACGTATAGATACCTCTTTCATCAATCGCCGTAATTTCAGAAGACTGACTGTTGGTGACGATGCTCATAAATTTGCTGAGATTTTCATGTTTCTTAGCCAGTAACTGTTGCTGGGTCATTGCCTCCTGTAGGCGTACAGAAATGGCATGTCGCCAAATCATAACCAGCAAAGCAGCGACGCCCGCGACCATCAACATAGTAATGATTAGAATATTTCTTTTGCGGCTCATTGCACCGTCAAGGGCTTCATCATAACCAATCGTTCTCACAAGCGACCAATCGGTCCCAGCAATTTTAGTTCCCGAAACAAGCACGTCCTCACCCAGATGGTTCATCATCTCAGCCATACGGCCTGGATTTGAATAAGCAAAGCTTGCTGCCAAATTTTCTGCCGCTAAAGCTGGTTGGTAGTCCACATCAGAAATCTGCGCATTTTGAATAAAATGAATCATTTCGTCCTTCATTTGCACCAGATAATTGCTGGCCGAAGACACACTCTCACCCGGCTGAATGAGCAAATCAAAAAATTCTTTATCCAGGGGCCTTACACCAACCAAAAAACCCAGTGCGGCACTGTTTGCATCGTTATCAATACCGAACACAGGCGTTATTACGGAAATCGTCGGCTCTCCACCTTCACCTGTATATGGCCCTATCAGCAGTGTGTCCTGACTGGTCCTGGCCGAAAGATATGTTGTAACCGCATCAAGAACTGGCGGCATATCACCCGTCGCCACAACAATTTTCCCTACTGAATTGGTCAATGCCAAACCGGCACGCCTTGTTCGCTCAACGCTTGCCTTAATCGTTGTGTCCCCACCCTGAGCGCGTGAGCTATACCCATTTTGAATGGCCCTATCTGTGAGTAGCGGTAGCAAATATTCCCTCAGTGCGTCCTGCCCCGCCCCTTCAAGTCCCATATCGCCCGTTAAATTGCTAAAATAAAGCTGAAGAGAGGTGTTTTCAGCCAGTGCTGTTATGGTTTGCTTTTGCTGTGCCACCCATTTTGAGATGATATCACCCCGACCATTCAGAACGACTGAAATACGGCTTTGCCAAGCCAGCTTCTCTCGTTCTTCCTGCGAATCGGCGAGCCGCCACGCCATAATCATCACCGCCAGTCCAACCGCTGCCGCGACGATTATTATCATCGCGGTTTTGCTTTTTACATTAATCCCCGCCAGATTTGACATCGCTTTTGCCTTATTCATCAATTTCTTCTTATTCTTAACCGATAAGTAACCATAACTTATGTATATTTCTTTAATGTTATCGTTTTTTTTAACGGATTGAAAATTTTTGGATAGTGAATGCCCGGTTATATAAAAAAATTAGTACTGGCTTGTCTGCTTCTTGGCAGCAGTTATGTAATTGCCTCGGCCCAGTCAAACCCCATGCTTTTTGGTTCCGACGAATTTAAATCAACAGAGCTGAGTGCCTTTAAGAAATGGGCTTCCATTCGCTCGCGTCACCAACAAGACGTTCGCACCGCCCGCACGGTCAACACCGACAGTCATTGTAGAAGAACAAAAACGTTCAAATGTGCAAGCGACGAATGGCTGAATGTCATCACTTCATTAAAAAACAAGCCTGCCAAAGTGCAAATGGATGTCATTAATCGCCACTTGAACCAATATGCATATATTACCGATATGGTTAATTGGCAGCAGGATGATTATTGGGCAACAATCAAACAATTCTTCAGTAAAGATGGTGACTGTGAAGATTACGCAATTGCCAAATATTTTTCGTTAAAGGAGCTGGGCTTTCGAGCAGATCAATTGCGTATCGTAATAGTTCAGGACAATAACCTTAATATTGCTCACGCTGTACTCGCGGTGTATCTAGACAACAAAATCTGGATTTTGGATAATCAAACCTCTCACGTAATCAACGATGATAAGATCGTCCACTACCAACCGCTTTATTCCATCAATGAAAAAGCTTGGTGGCTGCACAAAGTTTCCTAAAATTGCAATAAAATTTTAACTATTTAAGACTACACTGTCTTGTAGATAGTTAATATATTACGCGACGTTGAAAAACCTTATGCAAGCTACAAAAAAAGATCCCTATACAGAAAGCTCCGCCCCTCCCTCTCAAATCGAGGAGCTTTATGATCATATTCGAACCTTCCGTCGATTCCCGAAGGGGTATAGAGCTATTCATCTACATTTTTCTGTGCTTGATAGGCTACATCAACAACCACATCATCGCAGGGCCATAGCAACTGCGTTCAATAAACTGATAAATCCGCATGAAGGAAAGCTGTACTGGACACATAATTTTGATTTATTTTTTGTCTGCAAAGACTGTACGCACACAAAGCTAGAGCAAGCTAAATTCGACGCGATTCGCGCCGTTGACGATTCGCCGGTCCTAAAGCAAATTATTGATAGCAGTCACGATGATGAAATTTGTGATTGGTATGATATGGCCACGGATTATCAGAAATTTTACGATCTGGTTGAAAATTTGCGTAGAAATCGAGATCTGGACAACGATGGGGAAGAGGATCAATCCCCTAATCTTAAATCGCTAATGGCCAGCCTTGATCCTGAAAATGTACTTGAGAAACCGAAAAAGAAAAAATCGACCTTAGATCAAAAAACGGTTCCCCACTATGAACACATCTTTCCAAAATCGATAACCCCTTCTATTGGACCCGTTCAGCTCGATAGTCTGGAAAGAAATATTCTCAACATGGATATGTACAGTCTTATTGATGAGCAGAATATTTGCGTCGTCGTCGAAAATAATCCGCCACAAATCGTTTTTACCAAGAAATATATTTCCCTCGCAGAAGTAAATGAGTCAATCCTACCCGGGTATAATATTTCAGGCGACAAATGGCTGTTCCAAAGACTAACCGAAACCTTCGATCAAAAACTTATGCAGTCTCTGGTCGCCAATCAGGCCTTTCCAGATGGCGTTTTGTCAATAAACATGAATGTATCTACTATCGTCACTAAAGAATTTGACAAATTTGTTGCTAAACAAAAAACGCTTAGTGTGCATCCTCTGATATTGGAAATCACCTTATTTGATATTATGTCGGATCTCACGGCCTATTTTGAAGCGCAGAAAAAAATCGAGAGCCTCGGATGCAAGATTTGTATTTGCAAGATGGATATACAGTCCCTGTATGTTTTAAATCGCGAGCTGATTAATGTTGATTTTCTGAAGATCCGCTGGAATAAAAATTATCTTGGCTCCTTATCGAAAGAGAACAAAGAAAGAGCTTCCGCCGCAGTAAAAACACAAGGAAAGATGCGTGTTGTCCTTTCAGAATGCGATTCGAGAGAAGCAATCCGATTCGGCAACGAGCTTGGTATCGTTATGTATCAGGGATTTGAAATAGACAAATTGCAGCGTATCCTTTGATGCAGAACTGTCATCTCTCTAATATTCCGCACCGGCACTTTCAAGTATGCGGATCATAGAACGGAGACGTCTATTTTCCTTCGATAGATCCATTGGGGTACGCCCCGTATTATCGGCGAGTGACCAATCGGCATTTCCCTCGAGTAGCGCCTTCACTATTTCACGGTCATTGGTGAGTACGGCTTTGTGAAGTGCCGTTTCACCATTTCTATCCTTAATGTTGAGGTCGGCATTTTGTTTAATAAGCAGATCGACAACTTCACGTGCCTTTAGTCTAACCGCCGCCATCAATGCCGTCTCTCCCGAGGATTTAATCGTCAAATCAGGGTTCGCCTGAGCGTTGAGAAGAAAAGTAACTGAAACAGAATCCTTCATACTCGCCGCTAGATACAGCGGTGTCGCACCGCTTTCATAGTCGCGTGTATTTGCGTTTGCCCCTTTTTGCAGATAACTTCGGACCTTGCCATAATCCTTGTCTTTCACCGCTTTAAGCAGGTTATAACCACTGGAAAAACTCCCCTCCTGTGCCTTAGCCACATGCAGAGTCAGCGGTAAAACAAGTAGCGCCGTCAATATATATTGAAATATATATTTTTTGAGGCCCATATCAAACTCCGTTCTTTATAAATTGTTCAAGGCATATTATAACATAAACTTATAACTAGTCTATTCTTAACCTAAAATGAAGTAAGGTGCCGATATGAGTACTACACCCACAAACAAAAAACATTTGATACGACTGTTCATAATAATTCTACTCGCCGTTATCGCCTTTTTTGTGTGGTCCAAATACCTGAACATGGATACTACGCCGACAGCGTCAGAAAATAGCCGCGCCCTGATCGGCGGAGCATTTGAACTTGTCGACCACACCGGCACCCCCGTTACCAACGAGACTTTTCACGGAAAATATATGCTCGTTTATTTCGGCTATACCTATTGCCCAGATGTTTGTCCTATGGACTTGCAGATAATGGCGGACAGTTTGAGATACCTTAATGCTGAGCAGTTAAATCAGGTGACTCCCGTTTTCGTAACGGTCGATCCAGAACGCGATACAGCTGAGGTCATGGCCGAATATATTAAGTTCTTTCATGAAGATCTAGTTGGGCTGACAGGCACGCTGGAACAGATCGACACCATCAAGAAGGCCTACAAGGTCTACGCAGCCAAAGCTGACGAAACAGCCGACTATCTGGTTGATCACACCGCATATACCTATTTCATGGATAAGGACGGCGAATTGTTGCAACATTTTAATCACGGTGAAGATCCGGAGGCCATGGCATCCAAAATGGCTTCCCTCATCAACTGATGGCAGAACCGTCGCTTCCTTTTTGGAAAACTAAAAGCCTAACGCAAATGTCGGGCGAAGAATGGGAAGCGCTCTGTGATGGCTGTGGCCTTTGCTGCCTTCACAAGCTCGAAGATGCCGATGATGGTGCAGTAGCCTATACAAATGTTGCCTGTCGGTTGCTGGATATTCAAACCTGCCGATGTACAAATTATACCCGGCGCAAAAAATTA
>CAXBLS010000111.1:0-11101 GCA_963976585.1 uncultured Kordiimonadaceae bacterium | reverse complement strand
GGGATAATTGTGGTAAAATACGGGGTTTTGTACAAGTTATAATCATGGGATCAGTGTGTGTGTAATTGATGACGAACACTCCATACGTTCAAATCAGTGTCAAGGCTACATATAAACTGGAGCCAACTTACGATCATACAACATCATCTAATTTAGAACGATTAACTATTGATCTTCTAGGGGCAATCATTAGGTCGAATGGATATATCCAACAGAAAAGGGGTTAATATGTCTATTTTAGAAAGTTCAAACTTATTGTCAGAGAATAAAAACATTTTGGTTAAGTTTAATTCATCCGAACTGGTTCAATTACGTTGCGGATTACCTAACACCTTTCTGAACCGTCCTGAATTAAAACAATGCCTGATCGTTTTCTTCAATAAAACGAGACAGATGGAACCCCCAATTAATTTACAAACAGAAACGGTTAAAGAAGAAGATATACCCATTTTCATATTCATAGAAGAAACTGCAAAACGAACTAGAAACGATTACAGCATAGACATCTTAATCCAACGCTTAGCCGCATACTATCTTTATACGGGCCAAGAGCTAGCCCTAAACCAACTCGTGATCCTACTTCTAAATCGAATTATGTGTCTACGTTGATATGTGTAAAATGACAAATTGAGTCTCGCACTACTACCTTCCAACTATCCTTGATTTAAGCCAATTTTGGGCCAAAAAGTGACTTATCTACACAAGTTCCATGTGTAAGTTTTTGTGTAAATTGTAAAATTGCAATAAATGAAATAACATCAACTTATTGAAAATAAACACCTAATCATAATTTTTCCCAATAGTTGTGTATGTTTCCTAATCTTGAGGCCGCTGGTTCGAGTCCAGCCGGGATCACCAACAAATCAAGCCGACCATTTTGGTCGGCTTGATTATTGGTTCTTAAAGTGCGTTTAAGCTACGGTAAAGTTCAGTACCGTCCTTGGCGAGATGATCCGCCTCATCGACTGCCGCCGAGATTGTATCAAGATTAGTATTAATGTCCTCTACGGCTGTTGATGCAATTTGCATACTTCTCGTAATTTCAAGCGAGGTTGCTGCCTGTTCTTCAACGGCGCTCGAGACACTCATAACACTGCTCTCAACCGATTGAACCGAACTTTTAATTCCGTCCAACTGCCCCGCCACATCGTTACTGACAGATTGCATATCGGTGATTTCTGAAGAAATACGCTGCGTTGCGTCGGCAACTTGGTTGGCTAAAGATTTGACCTCACTCGCCACAACTGCAAAGCCCTTTCCAGCTTCACCGGCGCGAGCGGATTCTATTGTTGCGTTTAGAGCCAGCAAGTTAATTTGCCCGGCAATATCAGTGATCACCTGAACAATACTGCCCATCGATTCCGCAGCCGCAGCCAATTGCTGCGCAAATTGATCTGCTGCATCCGCATCGCTACGGGCCTTAAGGACGTCATCTTTGGATTTTTCCATACTTCTGGCAATTTCTTGAGCTGAAGCTTCAAATTCCTCTGCAGCTGCAGCTACCGATTGAACGGTCTGTAATGTCTGCGTTGATGCTGAAGCAGCAGATGCTGATCGTTCGTTTGCATTACCGACAGCACCCAAAATTTGTCCGAGCTTCTCATCAACAAGCTTACCAACTTTCTCTGCTTCCTGTCTTGCAAGGACCTGCGTCGTAATGTCGGTTGCAAATTTAACAACCTTGAACGGATTTCCATTTGGATCAAGTATCGGATTGTATGAGGCTTGTATCCATATTTCATTACCGCCTTTGCCGATGCGCTTATACTCGTCGGCTTGGAATTCACCTCGCCCGAGAGCTTGCCAAAAGAGTTTATATTCCTCGCCCGCAGCATAAGCCGGATCGACAAACATCCTGTGATGCTGGTCAACTATTTCAGCAAGTGAATACCCTACAGCACCAAGAAAATTAGAGTTCGCATCCAAAATCGTGCCGTCCAGATTAAACGAGATAACCGCCTGCGCCTTGTTAATCGCATCAATTTGCCCAGAATAATCTGCATTTCGCATTATTTGCTCAGTAATATCGGTGGCAAATTTAACAACCTTATAAGGCTTGCCATCAGGATCAAATATTGGATTATAAGTGGCTTGAATCCATATTTCTTTGCCACCTTTACCTAAACGTTTATATTCCGCAGCTTGGAACTCACCATTTGCTAGTGCTTTCCAAAACCCCTTATATTCAGCACTTCTCGCATAGTCCGGATCCACAAACATGCTGTGATGTTGTCCCACAACTTCATTTTCCGAATAACCGACTGCGCCCAAGAAGTTTTCGTTAGCGTCTATAATTGTGCCATCAAGTTCGAATGAAATAACCGCCTGCGCCTTGTTAATCGCATCAATTTGGCCCAAATAATCCGCATTCAATAACGTCTGCTCTGTGATATCAGTTGCATATTTGACAATTTTGATGACGTTGCCGCTTTTATCCGTAATCGGATTGTAGGACGCTTGAATCCAAATTTCTCTGCCACCTTTAGCGATCCGCTTGTATTCTTTTGCCTGATATTCACCACGCTTCAATGCGTTCCAAAATTGACGATAGTCTTCCGTCTTCTCATAACCTGGCTCAACAAACATGCTATGATGTTTTCCAACCACCTCGTCTAGAGCTTACCCCAATGCATTTAAGAAATTATCATTAGCGTCTAAAATGATGCCGTCTATGGTAAAACTTATCACCGCCTGTGAATTGTCCAGTGAACCTAATATTGCTTTCATTTCATTTGATGAAGAGTTTTCGTTTTTCCCCGATATATTCTTTGTAAAGCCTAACATTCTTACTACCTCTAATTTTGCTCACCACCCACATGAGCTGTTACTACTAATTTTAACTAGTATTTTTAATATATGTTTCTGCAATTTAATAAATTCCTATTAAAAAATAGTTAACGGCAGTCTATCAGGCTTAACTATTTGATCCTTAATCTATTAAATAATTCTGAACGTGAGTAGATTGGTAGAATCACACAACAAAAGGTATCCGCTGACGATTGATATAAGAATATCCAACACAACAGTCGACAGAGAATGATGCACGGTTGGGTGCAAAATTTTAAAGTGATGAGTTAAATTTATCCATTAAATATTTTCCCGCCTCTACGGGTTTGTATTTAGCAATCTTGCCTTTTTCAAGACTGGTAGGGACTGCGCTTATATTAGCGTCGTAATTTGGGTTCATGAAATAAGCGATGGATTGTCTGGCGGGCGCGTTAGTATTGCCACCCGTTACAGGATCAACGACGCGGTGCAAAGTCGATACCCAACGGTCATTGGTCCAGCGCGCCATCATGTCACCGATATTGATAATAAAAGCATCGTTAACAAGAGGTGCTTTAATCCACGTTCCTGATTTTGATTTTACCTCAAGGCCACCAACATTCGGATCAGGGTTTAAAATCGTCACCGTGCCGTAATCCGTATGTTCACCTGCCCGCAGCTGACCGGGCAAGCTGTCTTTGTGAAGCTCTGGATAACTTTGACATCTTAGGGCGCTGATATGATGGGTATGATATTTGACGAAATAGTCCTGTTCCAAGCCAAGGGCAACGGCTAGGAGTTCCATCAAATTGGCACCAAGTTTCTCAATGGACTTATAATAAGAAATCCAGTTCTCTTTAAAATCTACTGGCATATCCGGCCAAATATTGTCCCCATAAAAAAACTGAAAATTATCATCCGCCACCCCATTCGCGGGCGCAGTAAAGGGGCCAACACTGAACGTTTCTTTCCTGTCCGGCGGGGTTTCAACCCCCAGAGTTTTTCCTAACGTTTCGCCTTCAATGGGAAGATAACCACGTGGTGATCCTTGCTCATCAGGATAGGCTTTCATTTTTTCAGCTAGAGGCTGGTCAAAGAATGTTTTTGCCGCCTTCCATGCGCCTTGTTTAATGTCCTGCGGCATACCGTGATTTTCAATGATCAAAAAACCAATGTTTTGGCAAACATCATCAACACGTGCCGCAATTTCCTGACGCTCATCTTCTGCTCCTGACAGAAATGCCCCTAGATCAACAATCGGCAGTGTTTCGTTAGTTTGCATCTTTGCACGCTTCGCTGTATTCCACTGCAATTTTCGCCGCAAGTGCTGCGTTATTCAGTACCAGCTTGATGTTAGTATCCAAACTTTCACCGCCGGTCTGCTCTGCAATTCGTGCCAGCAAAAAAGGTGTCGTGTCCTTGCCTGTTATGCCGCGCTTATCCATTTCCACAATGGCTTCCTCAATGGTTTTATTGATGTCTTGTGGGGCCAGTGCATATTCTTGCGGAACCGGATTGGTAATTAAAATTGAGCCATTGATGCCGAGATCATATTTCGCCTTCAAAGCGTTTGCCGCTTGCACTGGACTATCGACGCGGTAATCAGAGTGATGACCGCTACTGCGGGCATAAAAGGCGGGCACCTCATCAGTGCCGTAACTGACCACCGGCACCCCGGCGGTTTCCAGATATTCAAGTGTACGGCCAATATCAAGGATTGATTTAATGCCTGCGCAAACCACCGCAACGTTCGTTCGCGATAGTTCCTCAAGATCAGCCGATACATCCATACTGTCTTCGCCGCCGCGGTGGACGCCGCCAATGCCCCCTGTGGCAAATAACCTAATACCAGCCATATCGGCAATGATCATCGTCGCAGCCACGGTTGTGGCGCCGTCCTGCCCGCCAGCAACAAGGAACGGAATATCACGTCGGCTCGCTTTAATGACATCAAGACCTTTCCTGCCCAGATCATCAATTTCGTCTAAACTTAATCCAACTTTGAGCCGTCCACCAAGGATTGCGATGGTTGCTGGGACTGCGCCATTATCTCTGACCACCTGCTCGACTTCTTTGGCTGTCTCGACATTGCGAGGGTACGGCATGCCGTGGGATATAATCGTCGATTCAAGAGCAACAACCGGTAATCCTTTTTCCAATGCATCTTTAATTTCCGGAAGAATGTCCAAATATTGATTATGGGTGCTCGCTGTCATTTTTGATTTTCCTCTAATTTATTTACCGCACTTTGCGACATTTCCGGGTTAATGGTATCTGGGTGCGACAGCGCAATCTTCGCAGCATTTTGTGCGAAGGATGCAGTCTTAGCAATGTTCCAACCTTGGAGACAGCCAAAGCCGACAGCCGCCGTAAACGCATCACCCGCGCCGTTGCTGTTGATCACTTTACCTGGTTTATTTTTTATCAAATCTTGATTTACTCCGTCACTATAAAAAACACCCTGCGGCCCTAAGGTGATAAAGATATTCTGGATGCCTTTTTCATGTAGTTGCGCGGCCATGTCAGTGAGTGTCATATCTTCTCCGCAGATTGCGATGGCCTCAGATTTGTTGGCCTTTAGGGTGTGTATTGACTGTAGATGAGGGATAACCCGGCGAGCCTTGGCAATAGATACCGTATCGATGATCAGAGATTGACCAACCACCATATCCATAAGAGCGGCCAAAGTCCCCTCGCTTATATTTGTATCGGCGATCACTATTGCCGCCTGCCCAATCAAGTTCTTATTCTTATCTATGTTTATATGATCCGCAATGGACATATCACTGACTGCCATCCTCATATCGCCGTCCTGATCAAGAATGCTGACATAAGTTGAGGTTGATGCATGATCCAGTCTAGAGATATGGTCCATGTTTATCCCTGCCTCTATTCCTTGCGCAATTATCTGATCGCCATAAAGATCAGCGCCGACCACAGAGACCAATCTGCAATCCGTGCCCAAAAGTGCTAGATTTTCCGCAATATTACGCCCGACCCCACCAAGGCTGGTGGTGATTTTACCAGGGTTAGAAGTGTGTTCGCACAGCTCATTTTGGGAGGCCGCACATATATCTATATTTGCACCGCCGACGACAACAGCATACTGGAGTTTATTATGTGTGTTTTTTGATTGCATTTTCTCTACTATGACTTCACTTTTAGAACAGTCAATATAAAACTAGCTCGGTAGTACCGATGGACGTATGATGAGAAAATAATCAAGAGGAATATGCAAATGCCAAACGCGATCGTCATTGATCACCCGCTCATTAAACATAAACTTACCTTACTTCGAAACAAGGATACTCCGCCTGCGCATTTTAGAGTTATCCTGAAAGAAATAAGCTTTCTGCTCGCTTTTGAAGTGACAAAATCATTGCCTACTAGAAATATTGAAATTGAAACGCCGGTTTGTAAAACCACCGCGCCAATATTATCGGGCGAAAAAATGTGCATCTTTTCGATCCTGCGCGCTGGCGAAGGACTGGCTCAGGGACTTCTGGAGCTGATCCCATCAGCCACAGCGGGCCACATCGGCCTTTACCGAGACGAAGATGATTTACACGCAGTGGAATATTATTTTAAAGCACCTGGAGATTTGGATAAACGTTTCAATCTTGTCGTCGACCCGATGCTCGCAACTGGCGGTTCAGCTATCGCTGCGCTCAACAAAATCAAGAAGGAAGGCGCTAAAGATATTACATTCCTGTGTCTGCTTGCTGCGCCTGAAGGGATTGAAGCGCTCAACAATGCCCATCCGGACGTGCAGATTTATACGGCGGCTATTGATGAAAAACTAAACGAAAAAAGCTATATCGTTCCTGGGCTTGGTGATGCCGGAGACCGCATATTTGCAACATTATAGGAAGCAGAGAAAAGGATGCGCGATGACCCTGACGATTGAAGCAAAAGCAGAGCTACTGTTCAGAAAGCCTGTCGTCGAGGTTTTTAATGCATTTGTAGATCCGGATCATATTAGCAAGTTCTGGTTTGACAAGAGCACTGGCCCGTTATGTGAAAATGCATCTGTTGAATGGCACTGGAGCATGTATAATTTTTTCGTCCCCGTCACCGTCTATGAATTTAAGCAAAATGAAAAGATTGTCATGACCTGGGGAGCAGGCGATGACGCCTCAACACTCGATTGGACCTTTACCGACAGAGGTGATGATGGCACATACGTCAGTCTGATCAACAGGGGGTTTTCCGGTACTGACGATGAAATAGTAGCCAAAGCACTCGATTCCACCGGCGGATTTAATCTGGTGGTCGCAGCCGCCAAGGCATACCTCGAGCATGGCATCCAGCTTAATGTCGTCGCAGATCGCTTTTAGGTTATTTTACACATTTATCCGGTGTGTGCGTATCAATCAGATACGCGACCTTCCAACCGTCGCTGTGCTTGACCAAGGTAAACTGATTGACACCACATGAGCGCATCTCGCCGTCTATGGCAATGGTAAATGGTGCCCAGGCAACAGCAAGTGGTCCTTCTACATGAATTTCAACATCAAAAATCTGTTCGTCTGCCTGGCCTGGCTTTAAGGATCCAACCCATTCAATCCACCCTGTTGAATTGTCTCTCTCAACCGGCTTATCCGGTGAAATACGGTCAAGTGACGTATCGGGAAGCAGTAGCGATTTTAATGTTTCATCTTCGCCTGCCCGCATGGCATCAAAAACCTGATCAAGGATCGCCCGAACTTCGGCTTTTTCCTCTAGTGTTCCGGCGGCAAATGATGTGGATGCTGTGCAGAACAATGTCAGTACGGCGAATGTTTTAATAATTAATTTCATAACTTCTACCTCGCGATTAATAATTTTAAAACCATAAAATAAAATGGCTGCACTGACAAGGCGCGAAAAGCGCCTTGTTATTCACCGAGTGCGGGTTCTTTCTTGTCTTCGACAGCCACCTTTTTACGACCATGGAATATTTTTTCCACCGCGATATAAAACATCGGCACAAAGAAAATCGCAAGGAAAGTCGCAGCGAGCATACCCCCCATCACCGCAATACCGATTGCATTTTGGCTACCCGAACCGGCACCCGTTGCCGTAGCAAGTGGTGTAACACCAAGAACAAAGGCCATTGATGTCATGATGATCGGCCTAAAGCGCCTTCTCGCGGCCATTGCTGTTGCTTCCATCAAATCAACGCCGTCTTCGTGTAGCTCTTTGGCAAATTCGACAATAAGAATAGCATTTTTCGACGCAAGCCCAACCGTGGTCAACAATGCCACCTGGAAATATACATCATTTGCCAGTCCGAAGAATTTGGTCGCAAGCACTGCCCCCAAGACACCAAGTGGCACAACAAGCATCACAGCAAGAGGAACCGCCCAGCTTTCATAAAGTGCCGCGAGACAAAGAAAAACGACAAGTATCGATATGGCATAAAGGGCTGGTGCCTGAGCACCCGTTAATCGTTCTTCATACGAAAGACCAGACCATTCAATGCCCATCCCTTGCGGCAATGTTTCGGCAATTTTTTCGATCTCGTCCATAGCCACGCCTGAGCTAACGCCTGGCGCGGGGGATCCTTGAATGTTGATCGACGCAATACCATTAAAGCGCTCCAGTTTAGGCGAGCCAAATTCCCAACTGATATCTGCGAAATTGTTAAAGGGGATCATTTCACCGAGGTTATTTCTTACGTGCCATTCATAAATATCTTCTGGCGTCATTCTAAATTCTGCATCCGCCTGAATATAAACGCGTTTTATACGGCCTTTATCAAGGAAGTCATTTACGTAGCTGGAACCCCAGGCAATTTGCAGCGTCTTGTTGATATCATCAAGCGACAAACCAAACGCCGATGCTTTTTCGCTATCAATATCAACCTTTAACTGCGGCACATCATTAAGCCCATTTGGTCGAACACCAAACAATGCAGGGTTTTGCGCCGCCGCGCCAAGAAGCTGGTTTCGCGCATTCATGATAGCGGTATGCCCTAAATTAGCACGGTCCACCAAATGAAAATCAAATCCAGACGCGTTACCAAGTTCCTGAATAGGAGGCGGGAAGAATGTGAAGGCCATCGCATCTTTTACTTGAGAAAGCGCGCCCATCGCCTGTCCAAAAATGGCAAAGACACTTTGGTCGGGGCGTTCACGTTCCGACCAATCTTTTAGTCCGATAAATCCCATGCCATTATTTTGCGCCTGCCCGGCAAAGCTAAATCCGGTCACAGTAAATAAATGTTCGACATTTTCACTTTGATCTTCCAGAAAATATTTTTCAATTTGCTCTACGCTCTCTAGCGTCCGCTCTGCAGTGGCACCGGGCGGCGTGTTGATCAACATAAACATAATGCCCTGATCTTCGTTGGGCAGGAACGAGGTGGGTAAAGTTGAAAATATAAATACAAGCCCGGCGGCAAGAACTGAGTAAATCATAAAGAACCGTGCAATTCGACGGGCCATGTAGGACGTGCTTTTTTGATAAAAATCGCGAACTTTATTGAAATTTCTGTTAAATGCTCCGAAAAATCCTGTGTCTGCGCGCCTCTGTTCGCCGCGTTCATTTTTAAGAAAAGTGGCACATAATGAAGGTGAAAGAATAAGTGCAACAAATACCGACAAAGTCATGGCGGCAACAATAGTAATCGAAAATTGGCGGTAGATGACGCCGGCAGAGCCGCTAAAGAAGGCCATGGGAATAAACACGGTGGATAGTACAAGTGCGATACCAACAAGCGCGCTTGTTATTTGGTCCATGGATTTTTTCGTGGCTTCCTTTGGCGATAAGTCCTCTTCACTCATGATGCGTTCCACATTTTCGACCACTACAATAGCGTCATCGACCAGAAGCCCAATGGCGAGGACCATTGCAAACATTGTTAGAGTATTTATCGAAAATCCAAATGCCGAAAGCACGGCAAAGGTGCCGAGCAACACAATCGGAACCGCAATGGTCGGGATCAGTGTCGCTCTTATATTTTGCAGGAACAAATACATAATCAGAAACACAAGACCAACCGCTTCCAATAGAGTGATAATCACCGATTGAATAGAAAGTTCTATATAGGGTGCCGTATCATAAGGGTACATATACTCAACCCCTTCCGGCAAAAATTCAGCGAGTTCTGCGACCCGCTCCTTAACCGCTTTGGCCGTATCCAATGCATTAGCACCGGGAGAGAGGCTTACGGCGATGCCAGAAGCAGGCTGTCCTTTGTAGCGAACAATCAAGGTATAATTTTCTGTACCGAGCTCAAGACGCGCAACATCACGCAGTCTTATTTGCGAACCATCTGTGTTGATCCGCAAAATAATGTTGCCGAAATCATCAACGGTTTGAAGTCTGGACTGTGCGGTTATAGTTGCATTTAGCTGTTGCCCCGCCACGGCAGGTAACGCACCGACTTGACCAGCGGAAACATCCGTATTTTGAACTCTAATCGCGTTTTGCACTTCAATAGGAGAAAGATTATAGCTCAGTAATTTTTCTGGATTGAGCCAGATGCGCATTGCATGCTGAGCACCAAAAACCTGTGTACTACCAACACCATTTATTCGAGATAACTGGTCTTGAAATGTCGAAACGGCGATATCACCAATATCGGTTTGGGTCAGGCTGTCATCGCTCGCATATAACCCCACCACGATCAAAAAGCTGCGGGTGGCCTTGGCAAACGTGAGGCCGAGAGCCTGAACTTCCTGTGGCAGTTGCGTGAGCGCCCCCTGCGCCTTATTTTGTGTTTGCACAAGCGCAATATCAGGGTCAGCTTCCGGTTCAAATGTAAGTGTGATAGTGGCCGAACCATCAAGACTATTTGACGAGAAATAGCGCAAATTATCGATCCCGACTAACCGCTGCTCTATAACCTGTGTAACTGCATTTTCAACGGTAGCTGCAGATGCACCTGGATAAAATGCCGTGACAGAAATGGTTGGTGGCGCAACTTGGGGATATAGTTCAATCGGAAGTCCACGGATTGAAAGAACACCCGCCAGCATAACAACGATTGCTATAACCCAAGCAAAGACGGGACGTTCAATAAAAAATCGTGCCATAGTATCTCATCCTATACTGCTATCATTTCCTTGCTCTATTGAGCTGGCGCCCATGGAGACGGTATAACCGTCATACCGGGGCGAATTTTTTGGTACCCTTCGATGACAATCGTCTCACCCGCCTCAACGCCTGAGGCAACAATCCATTGATCACCGTAAGCTCCCGCAACAACAATCTGATGTGGAGTTACCTTATTGATGCCGTCGATAAGCCATACGGTCAAACCGCCATCTGGGTTTCGCGTTGTGGAGCGTTGCGGCACCAAAACCGCTTGCTGCTCACCAAGCTCGATCGTAGCGCGAACAAAAAGTCC
>CAXBLS010000110.1:0-11553 GCA_963976585.1 uncultured Kordiimonadaceae bacterium | reverse complement strand
CGATAAACAAATATTATCGGAAGGTGACTGATCCAATTATCCGATTGATTACACTTAACTGCAGGAATGACTGTAGCTATAGCTATGCACTTAAGCGCAAGACTTGATAAATAATGTGAATGACTGCTATCGACCCAAATCGGACATCGCGATTAAGTTAAATACTGATAATCTGATCCGTTGCTTAGATAAGGCGTATAAAGCCATATTATAATTATGGAAAGCTAAGTGTTATGAAAATTATATCTCTCCTTTTGGGAGTTATGGGAGTATCTGCATGCTCGTCTGGATCTGCTAATTTCGCAAAGCTAGAAACGGTTCAAAATGTTGATCTAAATAAATATGCAGGTGATTGGTACGAAATCGCTCGTATAGATCATTGGTTTCAAAAAGGTTGTGTGAATAGCATGGCGACTTATAGCGTTCGCGACGATGGTGAGATCGATGTAATCAATAAATGTAAAGTTGGTTCTGCCGATGGAAAGATTAAGGAAGCCAATGGCCGAGCATGGATTGCTGATCAAACAAGTAATTCTAAACTTAAAGTACAGTTTCCTTTGTCCGGGATTAAGTTACCGTTTCTTGCTGGTGATTACTGGATAATCGAATTAGATGAGGACTATCAATTTGTAATGGTTGGGGAAGAAAAACGCGAATATCTATGGATTTTAAGTCGGGGCAAAATATTACCTGACGAGACCTTGAAGGCACTTGTCGCCAAAGCAAAAAAGGCTGATTTTCCTGTTGATAAGTTAGTCTATCAGGGATTCTAACGATGAGAATATGGTCAGTACATCCAAAATTCTTGGATAGCAAAGGACTTGTTGCGCTGTGGAGAGAAACGCTACTCGCGCAAAAAGTTCTGCAAGGCAGGACAAAAGGCTACAAAAATCATCCCCAGCTTCATCGATTTAAAAAACAACATTCACCTCTCACTTATATTTGTGCCTATTTGCACTCGGTTTGCGATGACGCAGACAGCCGTGGTTACAAGTTTGACCGGACAAAAATAATATTATCTCGGGATAATTCATTGTTGCCCATTCCGGTCACAACCGGACAGGTCAGATATGAATGGCAGCATCTTTTAAGGAAACTTCGTGTTCGCGCCCCAGAACTTTTTTCTCGATATGAAAATATGATTGATCGGGATTTGCATCCACTTTTCCAAATAACTACAGGCGAGATTGAGGACTGGGAAATAGTTCTTAAAAAATGACGAGAGCCTAAATCCAATTGAGCAATTCATACGTAAAGAGCTTATTAACCCAGTTAGGAAAACGATTATGCAGAAAAGCAAGAAGAAGAAAGTTGCGATAATTGGCGCGGGAATTTCAGGCCTCAGCGCGGCATGGTTGCTTTCAAAGAAGCATGATGTGACTGTTTTTGAAGCGGATAAACATTTTGGTGGTCACGCCAACACTGTTACAGCCGTTACTCCGGATGGTGCCATACCTGTTGATACAGGTTTCATTGTTTGTAATGACCGAAACTATACCAATTTCCTTGAGTTACTTAATAAGCTTAAAATTTCACCTCATCCAACAGAAATGTCATTTGGTGTTAGTATGGATAAGGGTTCATTTGAATATGCCGGCAGCTCAGATCTCAGGAGTCTCTTCGCCCAGCGACGAAATTTGGTTCGCCCGAGGTTCTGGCGCTTGGTTCGCTCTATAATGCGTTTTTATGAAGAGAGTAGTAAAATTAACCCTCAAGACGCTGAAAATATCACTCTACGACATTATTTAGAGCAACAACAATATGATGGCGCATTTTTGCGTGATCATATTTTACCGATGGCCGCTGCGGTCTGGTCAACACCTTCCAGTAAAGTTGGTGACTTCCCCCTCACCAGTTTTTTAAGATTTTGCAAAAATCATGGATTGCTACAAGTTAAAGATCGACCGCAGTGGTTCACTATCCCCGGTGGAAGTCGAGAATATGTTAGCGAAATTGTCAAGCAGACTGATGCAAGGTTTGAGATAAACACGCCAATAAAGAGCGTTAGGCGTAAGGCCAACGGTGTTTTGGTGACCGTTGCGGGAAAAGATTGCGAAAAGTTTGACAACATCCTTATCGCGACCCATGCGAACACAGCCTTAGAAATGTTGAAAGATGCTGATCCACTAGAAAAATCTATTTTAAGTGCATTTAAATACGCAAGAAATGAAGCGGTCCTTCATAGTGACGTAAGATTTATGCCTAAACGTAAACGCGCTTGGTCCAGTTGGAATTACATGCAAAATGACAGCAGTGACGAAAATAGTCTGTCTGTAACCTATTGGATGAATAAGCTTCAACCACTTGATACTGAAACGCCCCTTTTTGTCACGTTGAACCCACACATAGAGCTGAATGGCGAACTTGTTCACTATAGAAAAGACTATGACCATCCAATTTTTGACTTATCAACATTAGAGGCGCAGAAGCAGCTTCTGAACATCATGGGACATCGCAATGTTTGGTACGCTGGGGCTCATTTTGGCTATGGGTTTCATGAGGATGGATTGCAAAGTGGGTTGTTTGCGGCCGAACAATTAGGCGAAGTTAACCGGCCGTGGAACGTTCCAGAAATGAACGGTCGGATCATAGCACTCGATAGTGAAACAAGTGAAAATTTTGAGCCACTTTTGGTAAAAGGTGAAGCTGCGTAATGACGAAAGATTGCCTTTACATAGGGACTGTTTTTCACAAACGGTACGCTCCTAAAAAACATGAGCTTAAGTACAAGGTTTTTACGTTATTTGCCGACCTAGATCAATTGCATAATACTGCTAAGAAGAACCGATTATTTTCCCTCAACCGCTTTAATTTAGTTAGTTTCCACGAAGCCGATTACGGCAACCCAAACTCGTCTAAATCTACTGATCTAAAAGAAAGACTATTGGAGTTATTAGCATCGAACGGAATTGATACGTCCAGAGTTGAAACAATCAAAGTGCTCGCTTACCCGCGCGTATTAGGGTTTGCCTTCAATCCTCTGACAGTTTTTTACTGCTACGGTAAGAACGATAAGAATGTCGCCGTTATCTATGAAGTGCGCAATACATTTTCAGAACGTCATAATTATATTTACGCAGTGCCTGATAATGCGACATTCAAGGATCAGCATACTGCGGAAAAATGCTTTCACGTAAGCCCGTTTTTCGATCGACAAGGAACCTATAATTTCTCGCTTGTCCAGCCGGATGAAAAAGTAGCAGTCACTATCGACTATGAACATTCAGGACAGTCAAGATTGACTGCATGTTTCTCAGGGAACCGTCAGGAAATAAGCGACCGCGCACTTCTAGAGCTAAGCCTTAAAATGCCTTTTATGACTTTGAAAGTCATGGGGGGAATTCTAATTGAAGCCATAAAACTAAAGCTCAAAGGCTTGAAGATTTACCCCCATTCCGATCGTCATGCATATCAATCATCTGAGGCGGTGACAATCACCAAAAAGCAACACAAAGAAGTTCCAAGGGATACTAAATGAAAAATATTGAGATGTTAAAAGACAAAAGCGGTGAATATTGTTTAGTAAATGAAAATGGTGGCAATCTAAAATTGTCTCGAAATTCGCTAACGACTGACTTTTATGCAAAAAGAATTCTCTCTCGCATTAAAAAGGCCGAGTGTGGCCGCATTGAAATTACTCTGCCTAATCACCAATCGGTCAGTCATCTGGGCAAGCAAACTGGTCACAATGTCTCGATAGAGTTTAAAACATGGAAAAGTTTTTTTCAGTATGTTCTCGTTGGTCAACTTTCCTTTGTTGAGGCCTATATAGATGGCGATATAAATATAAGCAACTTATCCGCGCTGTTCCATTGGTTTGTAGACAATGAAAAATATTTTCCAGAGAAGCAAAATAGTCGCTTCTCGGACATAATAAACCGTTTCTCTCATCTCATTCTCAATGACAATAGCCGCGACGGATCACGTAAAAATATCTCTTTTCACTATGACCTAGGGAATGATTTTTACAAAAAATGGCTTGATGAAACTATGACTTATTCTGCGGGAATATTTGCTGACACAAAAAACCTACCAGCGTCGCAGGCATCCAAATATGCCCGCATTGTTGACCAGCTAGAATTGAGCGACGGCGATAGTGTGCTTGAAATTGGCTGCGGATGGGGTGGTTTTGCTGAACATACGCTAACAAGACATCATATCGACTATCGTGGCATCACAATTTCAAACGAGCAACTGGAATATGCCAAACGACGACTTGATAAAATTACCGTCAGAAAAAACCTCGCCGTGTTTGAAGACTACCGTGACACGAAGGGCACCTTCGACAAGATTGTATCCATTGAAATGTTTGAAGCCGTTGGTGAAAAACATTGGCAAAGTTATTTTGAAACCATAAAAAGTCGACTTAAGCCTAGCGGTAAAGCCGTAATTCAAGTCATCACTATCGAACATGACCGCTATTTAAGATATCGAAACCGTGTAGACTTTATTCAAAAATATATTTTCCCAGGTGGCATGTTGCCGAGCAAACAAGTGTTTGTTGATCATGCCCAAAAGGCCGGCCTAAAAATTGTCGATGAATTTGCGTTCGGACAAGACTATGCGCAAACCTTGCGCCTGTGGAAAGAGAATTTTCTACACAATTGGTCTGACATTGAGCAGTTGGGTTTCGATCAGAGGTTTTACCGATTGTGGCTCTATTACCTAGATTATTGCATCGCCGCTTTTGAGCGAAACACGATCGACGTAATGCATTATAGCGTTGTCCATGACCATGCATAAATGGCTTATTTTACCGACGATACTTTTTATTTTAACAGGATGCAGCACGATGGATGTTAGCGATTACAAAGACAACTCACCGGAATTTATACTAGAGGAATATTTTAACGGCAAAACAGTAGCTTACGGTGTTTTTGAAAACAGGTCCGGCGAGGTCATAAATCAGTTTAAAGTCAATATAACAGGCTCTGTAGAGGGAGATATACTGACCTTGGACGAAGATTTTATATACAAGAACGGCAAAGTCGACAAACGCCTCTGGAAGATAAATATCTTGCCGGACGGACACTATGAGGGCACCACCAACGGCGTCATTGGAACGGCACGCGGCAAGCGTTCCGGCAATGCATTTAACTGGATATATGTTTTTGATCTACCTGTGGGCGAGACCAGCTACAAACTCAAATTTAATGATTGGATGTTTCTTCAGGACGATGGTGTAATGATTAACAGAGCGTTTGTTACCAAGTGGGGTTTCAATGTCGGCAGCGTGACGCTTTCCTTTTACAAAGAATAATTAATTTCCTCCTCTCAAACTAGAGACACGGTTATCGGGTCTCTTTTTTTTGGTTAATATTCTTCATAATACGAAAAAACAACGTGTAAGGAAGAATGCGGAGCAACTTTAAATAAGAAAGAAATGGATTTGGAAAGGAAATGTCGAATTTCTTGGTTGATAATCCCTTTAAGGTGCGGTTCGCAGCATCTTCTGCGCTCATCAACTGAGGCATTTTAAAACTATTTTTGTCGGTAAGTCTTGTTTTAATGAAGCCAGGATTGACCACGCGGAGATCAAACCCATATTCATCAAGTTCTGGTTTCATGCTTTCGATCATGTTTATTACGGCGGCTTTTGATGGCCCGTAGCCAATTGCACCCGGCAGGCCTCGCCAACCACTCGGCGATGTAACAGTAGCTATGGTGACGCGCTTGCCTGACGCTCTATATGGCAGGAGTGCCGCGAACATATTGACGACGCCTAAATAATTTACATTAATCATATTGGATATTTCAGCGACGTTATAATTTTCGACATCCATAGGTGAATAAACCGCGGCATTTAATATGATCAGATCAGGCAGGGCATTTTTTGATCTGTGAATGTCAGAAGCCGCCCGAACACAGGCGGTTTCATCTGTGATATCAAGTGGATAGGCTTTTGTGGTAGCGAATTTATCGCAAAGCTCATTTAACCGATCCCTATTTCTCGCTGAAACATGTGTGTCTATTCCCGCTGCAGCCAATTTTCTGACCAGTTCGGCACCTAATCCCGCGCTGCCACCGACCACCCAGGCACTTTTCCATAATATATTCATTCATCACCACATAAATTGCATTCATAAGAAATAATTGAACCGTCTTTTCCTTTAAAATTTAGCCCGACCCACCGCATTTTTTTGTCGTACCACGTGGAGATGTTATTAAGGTCGCCAGCGTATCTATGATGGATGGCTGCGCGTTCATCACCGCTAATAGGGATTGTTTCCTCTCCCATTTGGCTAATCTGCACCTGGTTTAATTTTCCGGTGACAGTATTTAGCACCACATTTGCATTGAGCACATTCGGGTTCCAGTGATTTGTGGTATATACCGAGCTATTCAAAGTATTTGAAAAACTATCGTCATCACTCGTAACGTTTACAATATCAGTGTCGTAATCCAAATTTACTTTTGATTTTTTGCCGTTGTCATTGGTCGTTGACAAAAGCGAAATAAGTTCTCCATTCTGCCAAACTTCCCTAGCTGTATAATCAAATTTATACGCGGTGAAGAATAGAAATTTCACTCTTATCTTGGTTGTCGCCACTATATGGAGTTGTTCGTCGTTTGATTTAAAACTCACTACATGAGAGCCGATATTATTGCCATTTCGTTTAATGTTAAACGAAATTTCTGGACCATAAGATTGAAGCGCCCAATCATGAATATCAATCGTCGGTGCTGTTGCCTGCTGCGAAATGCTGGTTAGTGCCAAGATGAGTTTGATCATACTTTAAATCCGAATTTGTTATTTCTTTTATACGAAAAATCCTACCCGTTAGATCTAGGCGGGTAGAAAAACCGTATAAAAAGAAAATCTCTCAAGTCAGGACATTGATGGTCAATCTGTTTAAGTACGGTTTCTTTTCATTTCCGGCGGCGATATCGCTGCTAATCATGCAAATATATATTCCAAGCTATATTGCGCAAATGGGCGTGTTTAGTCTCACCGCCATTGGCCTAGTGTTCTTTGCAGCACGGTTGATTGATATGGTAACAGACCTTCTAATCGGTTACGCGTCTGATATAACGCCACCAAAATATGGCCGCCGCCGCATGTGGATATTGCTTGGAACGCCTGTTTTTCTTTTGATTTTTTACCAGCTACTCGCCATTCCTAGTACAATCGGAGCACTATTTGTCATCGCCGCCCTTTGGTACGTCGCTGGAACCTGTATGATCGTGCCATATTATACGTGGGGTGCTGAGATCGAGAAAGGCTATGATGTCCATACAAAATACACCGGCGCACGGGTGATATTTGGTTTGCTTGGTTCGCTTTGTGCTCTTATTTTACCGACATTATTGATGCCGGACGCTCCACTAGAAGATATTTTAAACTTCAATTTTATTCTTGTTACCTGCTTTTTTGCAATAGCTCTTGGGCTACTTGTGTTTTTACCGGACGCAGGGCGTGTAAGTTCCAAGAGTGCAAATTTGCGTGATCTCATCCTGATTTTCGAAAAGGGTTCTTGTTTTAATCAACTCATTTCAAGTCAGCTGTTTAACGGGGTCGCCAACGCGCTGCCGGCCACATTATTTATATTTTTCACGACATATGTCTTAAAACGTCCCGATCTGGCGGGACCACTATTGGTTGTTTATTTTCTTTCGGCGGCAGTATCCGTTCCTATATGGGTGAAATTTTCGAACATCTGGCGTAAAGAACGGTGTTGGCAGGTGGCCATGATCACGGCAGCGATTACATTCCTGGGTGTGCTGCTTGTTGATGAAAACTCAATCACGCTTTTTTTCACGATTACCGTCATCACTGGCCTAATGGCAGGTGCTGATTTAAGCATTCCGGCGTCAATGTTAGCCGATATTGTTGATCACGATGCTAAGAAAAATGGCTCCCGCCGGCCGGGCATCTATTTTGCTGTTTGGGGTACGACGTCAAAATTAACACTTGCGCTCGCTGTGGTTATTGCATTTTCTCTGCTCGGAATGGATATTTTTGAGCAGCAGCAGCTAGACGCGCTCGTTGATACAAGCTGGCTGGTAATTCTATATGCGCTATTACCACCGATATTTAAGATAATATCAGTCGCTTTGCTGGTTCATTACAAGTTAGAGCCCGATGAAGGGTTGTACTAACCTGCCGATGAAGCTGTGAATTTTAATCGGTGCTTCTGTCACCACGAGGCAAACACAGTCTTCACCTTGATCGATGATCGGCATGTGGTTCAATGTATCATCATCAGCAATTTCAAGCATTCCGGAACTATAACATTCATTACCAACATGATAGCTACCCTGCAGGACAAGTGTCATTTCCAGCCCGTTATGATCATGGGCAGGCACCTTTGCCCCGCCCTTAGCTTTTAACAACCAAAGGCGCTCATCATTGGGACCGGTCCATAACCGTACTTGAGATAAACCCGGGCCCATCATACGCCACTTTAATTGATCAAGTGACTTATTGTCCAAATAATCTACAAGCGGAGTTGGAAGATTGTTGTCGTTTGACGGGAGATGTTTCTTTTCCATTGGCAAATCATCAATTTTGTTCATTAAATCTTCAAAAAGGTGATTAGATATAGTCGATGGTTCACTATTCTCCACAAGTGAGCCGCCGATCTCTTCTGCGTCGGCCACTTTGTTCTGTAAGTCAGGATGAAAATGGCAATGCGACGCAACGACCAAAGCATGGGCTTCGCTTAGCGCGCCAGATGCATATGACACAATCCATTCATCGGGAAGGATGCCGTAGGTTTTCATTGATAGTCTCCTAATTCTTTTCGAAGCGTCTGAAACGCCATTCTAATTTTTGATTTCACCGTGCCGAGCGGTAAGTCCGTTGCTTCAGCAATTTGCGAGTGGGATAATTCTTTAAAAAAGGAAAGTTCTATAACTTTTCGTTGATCCTCATTAAGGACCTTCATCGCTTTTTGAATACGCCCAGAATTTTGTTTTTCGTGCAAATTCTGGTCAGTTTTTTCTGGTGCAACCATCAAAGCGACATGATCATCGGCATTAACTTCCGGGTATTTCTGTTTTCTGACCTGATCAATATATTTATTACGGGCAACTCGAAAGAGCCAGGTCGAAATTTTTGCTTTGGCAGGGTCAAATTTCTCGGCCTTTTGCCATAATGTCAGCATCACATCCTGGGCTAAATCCTCGGCTTTCTGATCGGCAATTTTGAAATTCAACAGATAACTTTTTAGGCGCGGGGCAAAATATTCAAATAATATTTGAAAGGCGCTCCTGTCCTTGTTATGCGCAACCATAGAGACGAGCTGTTCATGGCTTATATTAGATAACGTGGACGGTTCATCCATGGGCCTGCCTTTTGTTGAAAATATGGGATAAGTATCAGACATAAAGACTGATGTCGTCAAGGATAACGCTGCTCTTTCTATTGGATTAATATGTCGTACTATATTTATCATGCTCTCTTTACGAACAGTGAGCACTTTTGGATCAATATTTTATTGATCGTTAATTGTAAAAAATTCGACAAGCGCAACGTCAAAGTATTTTTAAATACTACTGCTGTTACCAGAATCAGCAATCGATTCCTGGCTGGCCTATTTTGGTCGTTGGCAGTCGTTCAGAAAAGGCACTTATGATAATTTTATATTATCGAAAAGCTCCAATAACCGCGATTGTTTGCACTTATGTGCAAGAATTGATGGCTAAAGTAAATGGCTGCTTTCGACGGCGATCTCAAGTGGGTGATGCAACCTATGCTTCAAATTTCTTTGCCGGACTTTAGAAGTCCAGCGTCTTTCTTGGTCGGTCATTTTGTCTAAATTTCTAACTAACGTTAACCATATGTTAATAATTTTCTCTTGTTTACAGCCATTTTACTTCCTAAACTATAGATTGTTTAGTAATTATAGTGTAAATTGGGGGCATGCGTTATGTGCAGTAAAAATGATATTGACGACACTTCTTTCGCCGATGCGACGATTCCAAATGAGAAATTAAAAAGAAAATTAAAATCCGGTGGTCTGTTTATGTCCATTCTGCCGCTTGCTGCCTGCGGCGGCGGCGGCGGTGGGGCCGCACCTGCTGGTAACACGCCAGCCCCGGCACCCATCCCTGATCCAGATTTTACCGAAAGCCCGACCAACGTTTTTGTTGCCCTTGATGATAGTGACCGCACTCTGTCCGAAGGTGGGGCGACCGCAAATTTAACCGTAACTGGCAAAGCCGGCAGCGATAGTATAACAACCGGTTCGGGCGCAGATACTATTATTGGTGCTGCGGGAAATGACACTATCATTTCAAGTGGCGGTAACGACATTGTAAAAGGCGGCACTGGTAATGACACATTGTCAACAGGGAGTGGCGCCGACAAAATTCGCGGCGGCGAAGGTGCTGATACCATCACCGCAGGTGACGGCAACGATGCTATTGTCATCGTGGGTACAACCACGGCGGGACAATATGCCAATGGTGCAATAACGAACTCTGGTGGTTCAGAAATGAACTTGTCCGATCTGATCACTCTGGCTGATCTGAACGGTCGTACGGTAAGCGAAGTGACGGCAGGTGAAACCATTGACGGTGGCGCAGGTACAAACACCCTATATATCTACGGAACGGTTGATCTAACAGGAGTAACCTTAAATAACGTTACTGTGCTTGTTGTCAATTCCGATGTGACACTGAGCCCAGAACAAATCGCCCAGTTCACCACCGTTGATGGTGACGGCAACTCGGTCATCAATATCGAAATCCCACCGGGTTCAACGGATAATTACATCCTTGATCTATCGGCTCTCAATATGACTGATGTTGGAAGCATCCAGATTGATGGTGACATCACGGTCGTGATTGATGATGCAAGTGACCTTAATGGCATTGGTACTATTTCCTCAGGCGCAGGCGACGAGCTTATAGTTGCCGTGACCGGCAACGGTGCTACAACTGTTGTTGATCTCGGTGATATTGCTGATACTTTTGAAAATGTTGATGCAATTGAAATTGACGAAGACGTCACTCTGGAAGTCAGCAGTGCTAGCGACATTTCCGCACTCGGCCTTTCAGAAATTACCGGTGACGGCGATATAGACACCGGTGGCGACACGGATGTTATCGATGCGCTGGATAATGTCGATGTTGATGAGACTGTAGAGGTCGCATTGCCGACCATCAGCATTGATGATATTTCGACCAATGAAGAAGACGAAATAGACACATTTACCGTTACACTATCCGAGACATGGGATAGTGTGGTTACAGTAGACTATAACGCCCCTGATGGTACGTCCGGCACGCTGACTTTCAATCCCGGTGATACTGAGAAGACGTTCACCAGTACCTGGACTGATGACAACACGGATGAGGTTGACGAAACTGTAAATGCCACTCTTTCCAATCCGTCTAACGCAACAATAACTGATGGAACGGGGGTGCTTACCATTGATGATGATGATGGCGCACCGAGTATTTCCATTGATGATATCTCAGCCAATGAGGCGGATGAGACAGATACCTTCACTGTTTCACTGTCCAGCGCAAGTGGTAAAACGATCTCAGTTGACTATGATGCCCCGGATGGAACGAATGGTACTCTGACCTTTAACCCAGGTGATA
>CAXBLS010000109.1:0-11576 GCA_963976585.1 uncultured Kordiimonadaceae bacterium | reverse complement strand
GCCGGCGTGGTGGGCCACGGTATCAGCCACGCTGCCCAAAAGAATATCAACAATCTTTGAACGTCCTCGACGGCCCATAAAGATCATGTTGACATGTTCTTTTTTCGCTCGGTTGTGGATTACTTCTGCGGGATCTCCCCACTCGATAATAGTTTCCATTTTGACACCAGAGTCAGCAAAACGCGTCAGCAAAGGTGTTAAGATCAAGTCTCTTTCCTCCTGTTCTATTGTTGTCTCATTGAGGCGGGAACTGGTCAGTGGGATTGCGTTAATGAAATGAATTTCAGCGCCGGTTTTTTGTGCAAGTGTAACGGCGCGTTCTGCTGCCCGGTCGCTCCACTCGCTGCCGTCGATAGCCACTAAATATATGATCTTGGTCATTATGTATTCCTCTATTATCTATATATGACTGCGGGGTAAGTCTTTTTTACCGACAGGGAGACCGCCCTGACAATTTGGCCAGTTAAGTCGTGAGACAGATTGAGAGATACATCACCGAGCGATATTAAACCGACCAGATTACGCTCATCATCCAGTACAGGTAATCGTCTTAGTTGCTGATTTTCCATCAAACGAACTGCATCCTCAACATCTTCGTTCTCACTGCACCAAATCACATCTTTTGACATGACATCGCCAACCACTAGGTCATCGACATCAAGCCCATCGGCTACCCCGTAACAGGTTATATCGCGGTCAGTTACAATCCCTGTTACGTCGGTATCTTTACGGACGATCAGGCACCCAATATCAAGATCGCGCATCCTTCTTGCCGCATTCTTTAAAGTGTTTCCTTCTTCTATTGTTTCGACAATCGGTGACATAATTTCTTTTACTAACATGCGTTGCTCCTTGGTTTGTTTGGGTGCTAATTTAAACGGCCATAATCATCATCAAGGCGTATTATGTCGTCCTCTTCAAGATAGTCGCCAATTTGAATTTCAATAAAAACGAGAGTTTCCTGACCGGGGTTGGTTACTCTGTGAACCGTGTTTTTGGGAATAACGACGCTATTACCGGATTTTAAAGAGATTTCTTTTTCACCAACTTGGACAATGCCAACCCCACTTGCCACCAACCAATATTCAGACCTATGCAGATGTTTTTGTAGACTTAGTCTTTTGCCCGGTTCGACAAATATGGTTTTGACCTTCCGATTTTCAGTATCTTCAAGAATTTTGTAATGACCCCACGGTCGGTGACTTTCCCAAATGTTGTGTATTTTTTGATAAATCTTGGAAAAGAATCTTAAAGGTAAGTTGAAAAATCCTTTTCCGCTCTCAAGCATTGTCACTGTTGTCCCAATCATATTTTCAACTCTGTTGAACTTTTATCCCATCGGATCATCCATTCGCCAATAAAACGAGCGGCATTGAATGAGTATTAGAAAGGAAGAATGAAGAAGACGTGTTGAGCAAAATCAACATCTTTGCCGAATTTGGCACTACTTTAAGGTCGTTTCTGCCTCAGCAACTTTCTTTTTGACCGAGATGAAGCTATCAGGGGTCACAGAAATGGAGTTAATTTTTGCCTCGACTAACATTCTGGCATAATTGGGGTCATCACTGGGCGCTTGGCCGCAAAGGCCTACTTTTACCGACTTTTTGTGTGCTTGCTTTATAAGGCTCTTGATAAGTGCGATCACTGCCGGATCATCGGCCTTGAATAATTCTGATAATCTGTCTGAATCTCTGTCAAGTCCGAGGGTCAATTGGGTAAGGTCATTGCTACCGATTGAAAATCCATCAAAGCGCTCAGCAAATTCCTCGGCAAGAATAATATTAGATGGTATTTCAGCCATTACATAAATTTCAAGGCCATTTTCTTTTTGCTTTAGGCCGTTTTGCGCCATCTCCTGCAGCACTGCATCGGCTTCACCGATTGTGCGACAAAACGGCACCATGACAATTACATTTGTAAAGCCAATAATATCGCGAACTTTTTTAAGGGCTAGGCATTCCAGTGCGAACGCGGCTCTGTATTTTTCGTCGTAATAACGACTTGCGCCTCGCCACCCGATCATCGGATTTTCCTCGTGTGGCTCAAACGCGGAACCACCAATAAGGTTTGCATACTCGTTGGTTTTGAAATCGCTCAGGCGCACAATAACGGGTTTCGGAAACTGACTGGCAGCGATAAGCGAAATATCTTCGGCTAGTTTCTCTATAAAATAGGTTTTTTTATCTGGATAGGCCTGGGTAATAAACTCAATTATATCTCTTTCCTCTTTATTCTCGACTTTATCAAAATCAACTAGTGCCATCGGATGGATTTTAATATTGTTGCTGATAATAAATTCCATCCGCGCGAGGCCAATTCCGTCCGCTGGTAATCGGGCCCACCGTAGCGCGGTTGAAGGATTGGCAATATTCAACATTATCTCGGTTTTTGTTTGCGGGATATTCTCAAGCGATATTAATTCTTTGTCAAAAGATAGCTTGCCTTCATAAACAAACCCTTTGCTACCTTCCGCGCAGGATACTGTCACAGACTGCCCATCCTTTAATAAATTTGTTGCTCCGCTCGCCCCAATTACAGCGGGCAAGCCCAGTTCGCGGCTTACAATTGCAGCATGGGATGTGCGCCCGCCATGGTCGGTTACTAGGGCGGATGCTTTTTGCATGATAGGCAACCAATCGGGATCGGTTTTGGACGTTACCAGCACTGCGCCTTCAGGAAAGTTTGCAACTTCCGATATATCGGACAAAATATAGACTTCGCCAGTCGCGATGGCATCGCCAATGCTTAGGCCTTGAGTGATGATATTGCTTGTTTCATTCAGCTTATATGAAAAAATACCTTCTTCGCTTTTCTTCTTGTGTACGGTTTCCGGCCTTGCCTGCAAAATATATAATCGACCGGTGTTATGATCTTTCGCCCATTCCATGTCCATCGCAATGCCGTAATGCTCCTCAATAGCTTGAGCGGATCTTGCCAGTATCAGGATTTCTTCATCACTCAATACAATAGATGTCTGTTCGTTTGATGAGGTTGCGACTATCTCAGTCCCTGCTTTATTTGATAGATCGTAGATAACTTTTAACTGCTTCGAACCAATTCTTTTTTGCATAATTGGCGTGAGGCTTTCATCATTCAGAAATGGTTTAAAGACCATATATTCATCTGGATCGACGGTTCCGAGAACTATTCCCTCTCCAAGGCCCCAAGCGGCATTTATTATAACGGCATTCTGAAATCCGGTTTCTGTATCGATCGAAAACATAACTCCAGACGACGCTTGATCAGATCGAACCATCAATTGGATGCCAACTGATAATGCGACTTTGCTATGATCGATATTGTTTAGATTTCTATAAGTTATAGCGCGGTCCGTATAAAGAGATGCAAAGCATTTTTGACACGCCTCCAGAACCTCTTCAACACCACTTATATTCAGATAGCTTTCGTGTTGCCCTGCAAAGCTGGCTTCGGGGAGATCTTCTGCGGTGGCGCTGCTTCTTGCGGCGACGGTCACATGCTCTATCGCTGTGGTGGAGCAGAGATCCATATAGGCCGCTTCTATTTGAGAAACAAGCGCTACAGGCATCTTGCTGCCAAGTATGAGTTTTCTTATCTCCTTACCGGCTTTATTAAGGCTAATTTCATGATCTTTTAGGAGGTGGAGCAGGTGCGATATTGGTATGTCCAGATCATTTTCTTTCCAAAATAACCAAAAGGCTTCAGTAGTTACTGCAAAACCTTGAGGCACATTGATGTCTAAAGTCTGGAGGTTGTGGATCATTTCTCCGAGTGAGGCATTTTTACCGCCGACCAGCGGAATATCTCCTATTTTGATTTCATCGAAACTGCGGATGAGGACTTGGTCAGACATAGATGTTATCCTTAAGAGAACTATCACTTTGGTCGGTTGTTTGGCTATTTTCATGAAGCCAGTTTAGTAGTTGGTTAATGCTTGCTGTCGCCATAGCAATACAGGTATCAGCACCCCCGTAGTAAAGACGCAGTGTATCACCATCTTCGGCTACCGTGTATCCGCAAGGGAAGATTACGTTGCCTACATCACCCCTACGTTCATACTCTTCATCTGGGCTTAGTACCCAAGTATCTGACCGGCGTAAGCAGGTTTGATGGCATCCCAAATCAAACAAGGCCAATCCTATCCTGTAAATTGAGCCAGAAGCTGTTTGCCGGACACTGTGATATACCATTAACCAACCTTCCGAAGTTCTGATAACCGGGCAAGACAAACCTATTTTGTCTGAATCCCACCACGGCCCTCTTCTCGCTTGCAAGATCATTTGATGATCTCCCCAATGATTCAGATCCGGGGAAAATGATATCCAGATGTGTGAGTATTTTGGCGTTGTAGGGCGGTGGATCATCGCCCACTTTCCACCAATTTTATGAGAGAGTAAAGCGGCGTCTTTATTTAAGGGAGGCAGGACCATGCCGACGCGATTGAATTCTCTGAAATTCTTGGTTAAAGCGATTGAAACGGTTGGGCCCGTCAAAGAATATGATGTGTATGCCACGGCATATTCACCTAGTTCCGGTAAGAAGGTTATTCTTGGGTCTTCAATGCCCCAGGTTTCCTCAACATATTTAGATGGGTCTGGCAATAAAGTTGGCTGTTTATCTATGATCCAATCGGAAACACCGTCTTTTGATCGGGCCGCACATAAATGCGATAGGCCACTTCTATCTTCCACCCGACATAAAAGAAGTGTTGTTCCGTCTTTTAATATTGTTGCCCCGGGATTAAAAACAGAATTCACCGGATACGGCCAATCTGACGCCGTTAAGATCGGATTCGTGGCTTCGCGTGTGAATAATATTTCATGCTGAAGTTTTTGTGTCGTACCGTATATCTGAGACATTGATCAAACTTTCTAAAGAATGCATTTCTATTAGGGATTGCAAAAAGGCTAGAGTTGATTCTGCGCCGCGATTTTCGTTTGGCCTGTCAGAATGTAATCCATCTCGGCACGCTCCAGTCGCAGGGTCATATAATGCGATTTGAAGATCATTTTGCCCTAAATACCACTCAAAGACCCATTTTGAGCGCGCCCACCAGGTCATATCATTGGTGATTTTATAAGCATCAACACAGGCCGACACCATGGCTTGAGCTTCGGTTGGTTGTTGGTCGAAGCGCGCCCTTGTTCCGTTGCGATGATAAAATCCGTCAGATCCGATCGGAGAGAAGCATTTATCGATTTTTTGCACGTCTGCAAGCCATTTCAGAGATTTTAACGCCGTATTGCGCAGGTCTTGTTGGTTCGTTCTGTCGGCGACAACCAGTAGAGCATGAGGCATTATGGCATTGGCGTAGGTAAGGTTCTCTTCAAACCATGGCCACTTGTCATCGGAACATGTTTCGTAGAGAGCAGCAAGTTTTGCGCAGAGGGAACGAGATATTTTTTGTGCTAATCTGTCGCCTGCATATTTTTTTAGATATTCATGAATACCGAGTAGCGAAAATGCCCAAGTTCTAGGGCTGATCATATTTGATGCCGCTGGAAGTGCTTCATGGAAAAGACGCGTTGCCGCATTACATAACGGAAGGTCTTTTGATCGACCAATAACTGTACCTAATGCTAGGATTGATCGGCCGTGCGAATCTTCTGAGCCGACGTCTTCAAGCCACTTTCTTTCATAGGACATAAAGTTACGAAATCGGCCAACTTCCGGGTTAAAAGCATGAGCGAGAAAAGAGAAGTAACGTGCCCTTAGATCTTGGTCATGAACCTCTAATTGGTTTTCTTCCTCCATGAGAGTTAAAAACAAAAGACCCCGCGCATTATCATCTGTTGTGTATCCATCATCATAATTGGGCGATGTAAATGTTGCGTGTTGAAAGAGCCCCGTCGAATCCGTTAAACGCCTTAAGTGGCGCAAATCTACTTTGAGTAACTCTTTTGAGTTTGGACTACTGTGATAGACGGGTGAGCGGGGATTGTTTTTTCGAATCTGGCAGGCGTTTTTCAGGGAAGTGATATATTTTTCTGCAACTTTTGACCAAATCATTTCGCGGCCATATTTATATGCATTTCTCCTGAGAACCTGATGCTTAGAACTATCGTTTAGGAGATCTAGAACGGTTTCTGTGATTTTTTCAGAGTTGTTAAAAGGAAACAAAATACCACGTTCCTCGTCCAGTAATTCCTGCGCATACCAGTATGGTGTTGATATAACGGCTTTGCCAGCGCCGAGCGCGTAAGCCAGTGTACCCGATGTAATTTGTGCCTCATTTAAATAGGGTGTGATATAAATATCGGCGGCTTCGATAAATTTTTTGAGCTCTACCAATTCAACAAAGCGATTATAAAAAACTACATGATTGTCAAGGCCTAGTTCGATCACTAAATTTTCCAAAGATAACCTGTATTTTTCACCTTCGTTGCGGATTACCGCTGGGTGGGTTGCCCCCAAAATAACGAAGACGAAATCGGGGTGTTGTTTAATGATGTCTGGCATGGCACGAATGACTTGATCCACCCCCTTGTTTTCGGATAGCAAGCCAAAGGTTAGCATTATTTTTTTTGTTTCAAGGTTGAACTTATGTTTGTGAAAATGCGGATCTATAAAAGTGAAGTCTGGTATCCCATGTGGGATAAAGTCTATTTGTTCTTCCGGCACGCCATATACATCCATCAAAATTTTGATGCCTTTTTTACTCATTACGACGAGGCGATCAGAATATTGAATGAGGCGATCCATAACCATTCTTTGTTCTCTGTCTGGCTCGCGAAGAATTGTATGCAAAACGGTGATGATCGGCATTTGCAATCTTTCTAAGAGAGAAAGAACATGGCTACCTGCAGGACCCCCGTAAATACCAAATTCATGTTGAATGCAGACTGCACCTACTTGATTTATATTAAGAAAATCAGCTGCATGGCGATATGACGATAGATCATTTTCATATATTTCAAACCTAGCGCGGTCAGGATAATCGTATCCTTGCGCTATATCATTGACGGGCACAACTATAATTTCCGGCTTTGATCGGCTCTGTGCCAATGCGTCTGCTAAATCTTTCGTAAATGTTGCGATCCCGCATTGGCGTGGCAGGTAGTTTCCGATGACGGCGATCTTATTTAATTTTGCACCAATAAATTTTGAAGAATTGGTGCATATCGGCACATTTTTCTGGTTCTTTATGTAACGCATAGTATCCTCGTTTATAAATAGTTATCGCAATTAAAAGTGCTGAGTCTCATTGTTCTTTCTCGATTGTAATGATTTTTGATATCCCACTTTCACCAGGAAAGTTTGTAAAAGCTGCCACCACAAGGTATGGCATTATTTTATTCAGGATTTTTTCGCGTCCGGTACTTACAATTGAGCTTTCAAAAATGACTTTGCGTTCAGGAGTGTTTATTCCTTCAGCTTCGACAATGTTTATAGTCAATGAGCGGTTATAGACGGTTCCGGTGTATTCGCGGTGGTAGGGTGGATCCATGATGCCGTAACGCCCATAATAATATGGATAACGGTAGCGTCCGAAATTAAAATGATACAAGACATATGGGTCCGCGGTTGTTATAATTTTGGTTTGGCTGGCTACAATATCGTAATCAACTTCGGCGATAAGCTGGGCTTCTTCATTGTCATCTACAGGACTATATCCTATTGATCTAAGCTGCTCTGATATCATGGAAGCATATGCTTTAAATTCGATACTTCCAACTTTCGACGGATCTTTAGGCGCTACGAGGATTTTTTCACCCTGCGGTAGAGGTTGCGCATGAAATGTTGTTACTGCGCAATCTACGTTGCGGGAGCACGATATCAAAAGACCGGTCAACAGAACGATTAGAAAATAATTTATAGACAGTTTCATAGGCTTATCCTTGATCATCAATGGATAGTTGTTGTTTCTACAGAAAATATCTTATTCAAAATGAAAGTTTATGATTTCAATCAATATGTTGGTGGTTTGAGAAGAGTAGCGGTAAAAATATCTGCGGTTCGATTGATTTGCATCAATCTGCGGGGGGCGTTCTTCACTATATTTCTATCGTCAGAGGGGGGTTATTAATTGAAGGAGAGAATAGATGATCAAAACAATTATGGTTCCGATTTACCATGAACAAAGTTCAGACGCTCGTATTGAGTTTGCCATCCAGCTTGCCAATAAGTTTGACGCTCATATTAAGGCACTGCACGTTATAATCCCTCCTGAAATTATAGCAGGATCGTTGCCCTATGAAACGGCATATATGGTTTCAACTTATAAAAACTTTGAAAAGAACGCAGAAAAAAAAGCGCAAGAATTGAAGCTACATTATGAACGTAAATTGACCAGTGCAGGTGTTCGATTTGACTGGTGTCAAGAGAGGGGTGAGCTTCTTAAAATAATGTATGCTCACGCTCGAACGGCTGATGTGACAATTATAAGTCAGAAAACTGAAAGTGTTGATGAAATATTTGATCATATGAATGAATTTATCATTGGCAGCGGAATGCCAGTTATGGTTATTCCTGAAAAAGGTGCTCAAGGTTTTAGGGGTAACAATATTCTTGTCGCGTGGAATGGCAGCCGCGAATGTGCAAAGGCCACCCACGCGGCTATGCCCTTTTTGAAAATGGCTGATAAAGTAACGGTTGCAACAATAACCGGAGATGAGGAAGCAGTTTTGCCAGAGGCCGATATCTGTGTTCATCTTTCCAGACATGGTGTCAATGCAGAAGCGTTAACCTTAAATGACGTTATTGACGCGAAAGAAAGAATATTGGATGCAGCCAGAAGTGTTGATGCTGACTTGATAGTCGCGGGGGCCTGGGGTCACATGCGGTTGAGGGAAATAATTCTTGGAGGTGTCACGAGAAATCTTATTAGTAATCAAGAAAAAATCGCATTCCTTGTTCATTAACCGGGGCGACCAAAAACTGATTGGGGATTAATTTTTTATGTTCCCAGTACCTTTTTGACATTGTGCAGTATCTCATTTTCTGAGCGTTTGGTGTCGGCAAATACCATGTAGTCGTTGTAGGTGGTATTTTCGTACTTTGGAGGGTTCATAATGACTATTCCCTCTTTTTTTGAATAAGAATTATACCTCAGATCTTCTGTGGCATCTATAAGGTCTCTGATTGAAGAATTATGCTCATTTATCTTGCTCTGAACTATTATTCTGAGATTATTTTGCCAGCAGCCGGTCAATCTGTTGGCGGCAGTCATAGGAATTGAAACGCCGCCCCAACGGGCGTTGCAATCAATCCAGTGGATATTATTTCTATTCCCACTTTTTGCGACAACCGCGTCGATGCTGCATCTGCCATAATATCCAAGCTTTTGAAAAAGATGACAGATCATACTAGCTTCATATATTAGTCGAATTTCTAATTTGCTTTGCAATAGAGCCGGTTTCGCGCCAATAAAAGCGTGTGTTTTTGGATCTAGAGCCTGTTCAAACAGTCCCTCAACAATAGGTGGCCCTTGGTGAAGACGCGGTATCCAGACTTGCAGTGACGGGCTGGTGATGACGTCACTATCCCATGCAGAAACCGCGAGAGGAAAGATTTCACTGGAGGCATAAAATTGGATAAGGTTACTAAGATAGTCAACGCGTTCCGCCAAAGTCATATTTGAAATTTTTGATGAAGAGATCAAGATGTTTCCCATCGAACTTGCACTAGATGGAATTTTTATTACGATCTGAGAATGTGTTTTAGCCAAACGTGATACTTTTATAGCTAGCGAAGCAGGCCCAAATGCATAATAGGTCTTTGGCAGCGCTCTGTGCCCTATGCATTCAACCAACCTCTCAGAAAACCAGAGTTTGTCGTTGGTTTTCTGCGTGAGCCGAGGTGGCGGAGCCATTACATACACGGGGACCCGTGCGATCTCCGCAATTCTTTGTGCCAATACCCAAGTCCATCCTGTTGAGATATAAGGCATTATGTTAATGCAGCCACTCTGTTTGGCTATTTTTGCTATTTGTTTTAACTTTTCGGTATTTTCAGAACATCGTTTGGCGAGAGGAGAATTATTATACTCACCGTCCAAGCAAATTATTTCCGGAGAAGGGAGTTTTAGAATGTTGCGGCAATAATTTTCGTATTTCAAGGCACGCTTGTGTTCCACGAGTAGGATATCATCTTGACGGGCGAGCAGCAAAAACCGGTATTGATAATGACCAAATGAATTTGCACTGGATAAAGCGATGGATCGATGATCTTCGTAAAAGAGCACGGGTCCGGGTCTATATCCTTGGCGAACATTAGAGCCAAAATAATCGGTTGTTGCTAATTTGGGATCTTCTGCCTTTATTTTATCAGCAATTTTATCAATATGAGCGCTATCTTTATCACTAAGCGCGCAAGCGAGGTTGTCTGATAAAATAAAAGGGAGTTGATTTTTGGTTTCCATGTGTGACCTTTGTGGAAATTTAATTTAATTTGTATTTCTGTAGTCGGATAATTTCGTCCATTTGGGTTTTCGTTCCCGCCAATCAAGCAACTTCAAATATAGATTTTCCTGACTTTCCGTGTCCAACGTATCCATGATTGAAAAAAGTTCTCCACATTCGGCAACATGGTTTTCCATGCGACTAATTTTAAGCAGTTGGTCTTGTTTAAACTCTTCAGGTGCTGAACTGTCATTAGAGTTCACTTTAAGTTTAGCAATATCCCTTATCACTGAAAGTCCAACGTTATGACTTTCGTACATTTCGTCTGTGTCGATAGTTGGATCTAGCAATTTCAATTGCGGATAAAAGTCAAATTCCTCAAATGCGATATGAGCACCGGCATTTTCGTCTAGCTTATTCGCTGCAAGTTTAATTGCGTCGATGTTTCCCTCGCGCAGTTGAACTGCTAAAATATGAAATCCATTACCTAGAATAGCGTGATCCTCGCTAAATGCAGCAAATAGTTTTTTCTTGATTTCAATCATATTAAGAACCTCTTGTGTTGGTTAAAGTGTCGTGGAAGAAAGTGAGGGTTACAAAATGTGCCGTCTTTATGCTTTTCAAGCGAATGAACTTACAAAAGTCGAATGTCCACTGGTTTATGCTCAAAACGCATTGATGATGCAAAGCGCTGAGGATGAAAGCGGTCTTAGTCATACTCATGGCTGGGGTATTGCAACCTACAAAAATGATTTCCCGCATGTGGAACGACAGGCTTGGGCGGCATATAGTGGAGAGTGTTTCGAGAAAGCAGCTGCAAAAATTTACTCGACTTTGGTTATCGCCCACGTGCGTCGGGCTACAATGGGGGAGCCAGCGATAAGAAATACACACCCGTTTGCATATGAAGGTTGGACATTCGCACATAATGGAACGGTCCCTGGTTTTAACAAATTTAGATCTGAAATGATTGATGAAATTGATGAAAACTTCAGACCTAAAATTGCGGGAGAAACCGATAGTGAGCATGTTTTCTACTTTTTTCTTACATTGAACCAAAGATACAAGCAAAGAACGGTAATTGAAAACCTTAGGGAAGCCATTCAAAGAACCTGTCAATGGTCGGAGAAGTACGCACCCGACGGCATGATGGGCCTTAATATTCTTTTGTCTGATGGTCAGGGTATTTACGGAAGCCGTATCGGCCGCAGTCTCTACTACGCTCAGCATAAGGGTGTTTACAACTGCGAAATTTGT
>CAXBLS010000108.1:0-11759 GCA_963976585.1 uncultured Kordiimonadaceae bacterium | reverse complement strand
CAATATAATGTCTATCCGCAAGCCACTTTGCAACAATCTGAGCACCAAGTGAGGCTTTTTTACTAGAAAGTTCAACCCCATCTTCCGGCACATTAAACCCGGGATGCTCAGTTCTGATACGGCGAACATCTTTGCGGTGCACTTTGGTGAGCAGGGTGATACGACTGTCGGTGACATCTTTATCTGGAGAAAGCTTATAATCTTTTGCTGCCACTTCAACGTAGATATGCTTCAAAATGTCAGCGAACATGGGGAAAGTCACACCACGCGCAATTAAAAATTTGACCAAAGGGCGCATTACGTTGGTAATCGCCCTAATGATCAAACTGTCTTTTCTGCTTATATCGTCCTGTTCAGTCATAAAATCTTAAAATTCCCAACCGATTTTAAAGGTTGTAATGGTCTCGTCATAGTCGACCGGCTCATAATTTGAAGACGATGAAATATATTCAAAGTCTACTTCACCAAAAAAACCATTCGCAATCGGCACCTGCCACGATGTGGAAAGCGTATGACGGTTGTCATCGCGGATTACACCGTCGTTATAGCGTCTACTTGCCATCTGGTATCCTCGGCTCTGATATTTATATCCGGCGCGCACCGTTGTTTCACGGTCAAACATTTGAATAGGTAGTTTGGCAGAAAAATCAAACGTACTACCGGTGTAAGAATACCCCGGGTCTTGCGTATTATGGTCAGTCCATTCATATCCCGCAGTTGCGGTTTTACCGCCGCCAAGAATAAATATTGCTTTTGCAGATACACTATTTCGACTGGCATCACGTGCCACTAGTGCATTTTGTTTAAATGTATGCTTTTGATATTCGTATGCACCCAGTAGATATATTTTATTGGACGGCATTAGATACCCAACATTAGGCCGAATGGTCGTCAAATCCATAAAACTATCGCCGCCAAGACCGATAGTATTATACATAATGGTAAGACCTAGATCTGCCCCGCGTACAGTGTAACGACCATCAATGTTAAAACCATGAATACTCATATCGAAATTATCAAACTCATCATGCTTGCTAATATAAAAGTCGTAACCAGCACTTAGCCCCATTTCATCACTGTCAATAATTTCAATTCCTGCTGCAGCATCAAATACAATCGCCTGATCGCCCACATTATTGTTACTATCTATAGCATCAATGGTCAGATTACTGTCAAACTCGTAACCTGCACTTGCAGATAGTGTGAAGGGGTTATCAGCCTCCTGCGCATTACTCATTGCGCAAATAGTGGCGGCTGTCGACACCATTAATAAAACTCTGTAATAATTATTCATACTCTTTATTCCTAGATATTTAACGATAAAGTGACCTCAGTATATGAGGTCACTTTATAAATATACTCAACTACCGCTCACCGCATCCGCAGCGGCTTCCTGTGCCGCTTCGCGAAGTGCTCTAACTTCTTCTCGCATCTGATCACGAAGCTCGTGGGCCGCTTCGCGTGCTGCATCACGAACTTCCCGGCCTTCCTCACGGGCGGTTCTTCTGGCCTCCTCAGTGCCCAGTTCACGTGCCTCATCGCGTAGTGTCTGCACTTCTTCACGGGTCGCTTGACGCAGTTCATGAAGCTCGTCTCTCAGTTCGGCAGTTGCTTCGGCTATTTCTGGATGCTCTGCAAGAAATTCATCTCGGGCTTCCTGGCGGGCTTCACGGTGCTCCTCCCTCACTTCATGGCGATGTTCACGGCGTTCTCGCATTTCTTCGCGCTGCTGCTCGGTCAACTCTTCTGCGACCACGTCGGTACTTTCTTCTGCTTCCTGCGCCTGTGCCATGGAAAATGTCGTGGTTAGGGCAAAAATTGATGCCCCAATTAAGGTTTTTAATGTTGTTTTATTCATAATAATTTCTCCAATATATAATAGGTGGGATTTTTTCCCATATCAAGTGTTTTTAAACACCCGAACTCTGTGATTGCCTTCTCGGCGTTTAATGTCGTAACGAAGCACGGACCACACGGCGTGGCAGAAGCGCATGTTTTTTCTTTATGATGACGACCCGGCGCACGACTGGTACCAGATGTGGTTTTTGAACCTTAACCACAACATGCTTGTGTTCTGTATCAATAGCGTGGACTTTGCCTGATGTATGGGCCTGTGCGATGGAATTTAAGCCACAAATCCCGAGCAATGTTATACCAAATATAATTATTTTACTTAATCTCAACATAACTCACTCCTATATGACTAACTGTTTTGCGCAGCATTTCGCGCTCGTTTGATGATTTGTTTGACATCGGCACGGATTGAATAAAGCTCGCGTTTAAGCTGGTTCTTTTGATCTTGTATGGCAATGCGTGCTGCCTGCTTGGCTTCTTCGGTTCCTGCTTGCCTTGCGCGCTTTTTAATTGCCTGGATATCCTGATCGCTTTCAGCTTTTAATATGCGCGCTTCCTTCTTTTTGGAATTTATATAGCGTTTAACTTTTTGTAGCAGTTCTTCATCAGTGGTTTGGTAAACTGCTATCCTTTCATAATCACTATCAAAATTGATATCTGACGGCTCCGATACATCTTGAGCAAATGCCCCCGAGCCCAAAACGCCTGAAGCGATTAAAGTAGATCCTATCAGTTTTATATATGTCATTTACGTTCTCCATTTATGTATGGGATATATTCCCACGTCATTTAATTTTATATGTGGGATTTTTTCCCACGTCAATATTTTTCGTTAAAATATTTCGTAAATATCTATAATTATTTGTTTTTATTGATTTATTTAAATGTATTTTTTAAACGGAAACAAATAATCGTCGACGAATTATTCTTCGCCGACGATTAAATTGATTAAATTTTTAGTCTGATTCTCTTATTGCCCAATCGCCGCACGGATCGCTTTATTAGCTTCAACATCAAGGAATTGATCAATTTCGATATAGTAATTATCAGGATCATATCCGATTACAATATCTATGAGCACCGTACCGTCCTCCCCTGCTTCATGGTACAGTTCTTGGGTTCTAAGTTCAAACGTTGGTTCGCCCTTAAGATGATCAAACCACGCTTGCGCATCTGATGTCATGAATCCAACATTGACCGCCTTATCATGACTTGCTGGGTGAATACCCCTGCCATCAAGAACAAGCCCGATATAACCAGTACGTGATGAGGTATAGATATCTGAAAATGGTTGCTCGACTATCATTTCCAGTCCCATAACATCTCTGTAGAAATCAGCGGCCTCCTTTGCATCTTTATGATAAAGCCAATAGATGCTTGCTTTAAAGCCAAGGTCTGCTGGTCTCGTACTCTGCTGCCCTGCTTCAACATAAATATTTTCTGACGCTTCAAGAAGCGGAATAAATTTCACATTTTCCTCGTGCGGGGCAAAATATTCAAACTCAAGAATATAGCCACCCGGATCTGTCACTAGAAAACCATTGTGAGGACTATCGCCAAGTGGCTTTGGCGGATTTCTGATATCCATATTTTGCGAGACCGCATATTCGTACCAGGCATCTATCTGATCAGTGAGCAGCGCAATGGCGATGGTTTTTGGCTCTTCTGAGGTATGCATTCCGCGACCATTGTCGTTGACGATAGTAATAAATGTAGTCGGTGAAGTTTGCACGATCATGGCAAAGTCTGGAAATTCAAATACATTCTTAAATCCCATGGTATTATGATAGAAATCAACGGCCCCATCATAATCTTTATAATAAAGAAACGCATTATTACCGATAATATCCCGTGTCATTTCCTTAACATCATCCATGTTTTGTTCATTGTTCTCAGATGCCCCGTTGTCCGAGCAAGCAGTGATCAAAGCAAATATTAAAACCACAAACACCCTAAATATACTTCTTGGCATTATTCTCTCCCTTATATTATTTTTAAAAGCTTACTCACACTCGTCTATAATTGCAATTATTTCATCAATATCATCAGTCACATGAACCAAGTCCAAATCTGCGGGATCAATAGTGCCGTGTTTAATCATACTTTTTTCAACAAATGGCCTAAGTTCTTTCCAATATTCCGAACCCACGGCAATCACAGGAAAATCCTTTATCGTGTCGGTTTGGATAAGGGTTAAGGTTTCAAACATTTCATCTAACGTTCCAAAGCCACCGGGCATTAAAATGAACGCGTTGGAATATTTAACAAGCATCACTTTTCGAATGAAAAAATAGTCAAAAGTAATATTGATATTTGTAAACGGGTTTAAGCTTTGTTCTTGAGGCAGGACGATATTGCAACCAATTGACATAGCCCCAACTTCATGTGCGCCGCGATTTGCAGCTTCCATAGCACCCGGCCCACCACCCGTCATCACGGCATATCCCGCCTCACCAAGCTTGCGGCCGATTTCTCTGGCCAGATCATAATATTCGTCGCCCTCTTTAAAGCGCGCCGAACCAAAAACGGTCACACAGGGCCCTATTTTTCGCAATTTATTAAAACCACCAAGGAAGTCCCAGGCGATTTCAAACACCCGTTCCAAATCGCGAAACCACCCGTTGGCACCTTTGAGGAAGTGTTCATTTTTACAGTTTTTATTGTTCATTCTTTTCTTATTCTCACCAAGCATCCTAATTGACTTATCCCTCATTAATATAGTAGCTTTCTGCCATCTCAAATAGAAAAATCTATTAGGAATTTGCAAATGAAAATATGGTCCCTTAGATATGCGCTTGCTATCGCTCTTTTACCATCGCTCGCCTTCGCACAATTGGTAAAAAAAGATAGTACCACCGAACGCAATTATTTTGACGAAAATGGTACCATGCGCATCGCAATCGCCACCCAGTCACATAGACCAGGATCGGGCGGCAAAAATGCCCTTGATGGACCAGAAGTCATGGCCGATGGTGGCATTCAGGATTTGCTACGAAGCATGAACGCCACGGTCCGCACCTCCAGTGCCGAACTTTCTGAGCGCGAGCAAACAGAATACGGAAACTGGCGGAAAATGGGATATGCCAATGGCCGCCTCGCCGACAATGTCATGCAAAACGAAGTTGATGGCTACTTCACAGTGGGCTTCCTTGCCAGCTGTCCGTCCTCACTGGGGATGCTTGGCGGCTTGCAGCAGTCACTCACCTCTACTGACACATCATCGGTCAGTATACTTTGGCTTGATGCCCATGCGGATTATAACACCCCTGAAACCACACGTTCCGGATCAATGGGCGGAATGCCGTTAGCCATTGCAAATGGCCTTGCATTACATCAGGTGCGCCGCGATTCGAAGCTTGAACCACCCCTTCCTGCCAGTCACATCGTAACCGCCGGCCTTAGGGATGTCGATCCCATGGAACAACATTTGCTTGATTTGGCACGTATACAAAACATTTCTGTTGATGATATTCGGGGCCTAACACAAAATGTCTATGATCAGATGGATGCGCTCAGCAAGGTATCTGATAAAATCTATGTTCATATTGACCTGGACATTTTGGATGCCTCGGAAATGCCTTTCCATAACTACCCAACTGAAAATGGCCCAACGAGCCATGAACTGGCAGCACTGTTTAAGGATATATTTCAAAAATATCCGAAAGCAGCAGCAATTGGTTTTGCATCCATTCCGGCTAATGATCCGGATGATATCGGCCTAAAGGCCGTAAACCGAATGGTTGTTGGCGCCGTTGAGGGCATCAAAATTCGCGAAGGGAAAATGTAAGTGCCACACTGCGTAATTGAATATACCCGCAATATCGAAGCGGAAATAAATATATCAGATCTGCTCGGCGTCGCCTTTGAAGGGGTCGCCAGCTGTGGGCACTTTAATCGCGAAGCGATCAAGGCCCGAGCCATCCCATTTGATATATATAAATCCGGCTTGGACCGCGATGATTATATCCATCTAAAACTTAGAATCTTGTCTGGACGCACACCAGAACAGAAGAAGCAGATCAGTGATCATATGATCGAACAACTGATCGCCCATGTCGGGCGCACAAAGAGCTTAACGGTCGAAATAATAGACATGGATATTGGTAGTTACGGCAAATATATCGCAGAAGACTAAGTAAATCGCGACTTGGTCTTATTTGCAAAAGCCACAAGTGATAACATTACTGGAACCTCTACCAGAACACCAACGACTGTTGCCAGTGCTGCACCACTTTCCAAACCAAATACGCTGATTGCAACCGCAACCGCCAGTTCAAAAAAGTTTGACGTGCCTATCATCGCTGCTGGTGCAGCGACATTGTGCGGCACCTTCCAAAGATAGGCCCAGCCATAGGCGATTGCAAAAATACCATATGTCTGAATAACAAGTGGAATTGCGATCAGTCCGATGATCATGGGTTTTTCGAGTATAGTCTGCGCCTGAAGTCCAAAAAGGATCACCACTGTTGCCAAAAGCCCGATAATAGAGCAAGGTTCAATCGCCTTTGTAAAACGGTTAAGTGCACTATCATCGCCATTTTTTACTAGAATTTTTCGCGCGATAAATCCAGCCACTAGGGGAATGACCACATAAAGGACCACCGACAGCAGCAATGTTTCCCATGGTACGACGATATCAGTAACATCAAGAAGGAAGGCTGCAATAGGCGCAAAGGCAAAAATCATAATCACGTCATTAATAGATACCTGGACCAAAGTATAACTCGCATCACCACGCGTTAGCTGGCTCCAGATAAAGACCATCGCAGTACAGGGGGCAACACCCAGCAAAATCATACCAGCAATATATTCTTTAGCATCCTGCGGATCCACAAGACCAACGTAAAGATACTCGAAAAACAATACGCCGATAGCCGCCATGGAAAATGGCTTAATAAGCCAGTTAATCACCAATGTAATGCAAAGACCCCGCGGTCGCCGTCCTAGGTCACTGAGGCTTGAAAAATCAACCTGCGCCATCATTGGAAAAATCATCACCCAGATAAGCACTGCAACTACCATATTTACATTGGCATATTCCAAGCTGGCAATCAGTTCAAAAAGCTGAGGCACAAAATTCCCGAGAAGTATTCCGCCAACAATACATAGTCCAACCCAAATACTGAGATATCGTCCAAATGCACCAAGTGGTGAACTATTCATATCTGTCATTTTAAAATTTCCCGCTTAACAGAGTTTTTTATTGCTTAGTCTTGATAGCGTGAGACAATCCGCATCTGAAGATGCGCAACAATTTTCCGCCATAAAATTCATTAATTCTTCAATACGGTCCATCTGAGCAAAGTAAATAATACTACGCCCTTCTCTTATTGAGTGAACCAGGCCAGCATTGCTAAGATGTGATAAATGAAACGATAGTGTATTTTGCGGCACACCAAGCTTGTCACTCAGAATCGTGGCCGCACAGCCTGAAGTACCATACTCCACCAATAGCCGAAAAGCACGCAGCCGCGTTTCCTGACTGAGCGAGCTAAAAGCTGATATTGCATTTATTATATCCATATATCGAGAAGTATCGATATATAAACCGATAGTCAAGTACTATTAATAATTGCAGTTGCTATTTAGTGGCCAATTCCACCGCCTTGTATGCATGAATAGATGTGGTATCAAGCAATAAGACATCTGTTTCTGATTGTTTGACCAGCATCCCTATTTCTGTGCAGCCGAGAATGACTGCTTCCGCCCCCTCATCTGCCAGTGTATTTATAATACGGTGATATTCCGCCTTGGAACTAACGTCTATTTTACCAAGGCACAGCTCGTTATAGATCACATCATGGACTATTTTTCGGTCTGCCTCGTTGGGTGTGAGCACATTAATTCCGTGTTTATCAACCAGACGGCCTTTGTAAAAAGCGCGCTCCATTGTAAACCCTGTGCCAAGTAGCCCAACTGTCTTTAGGCCGCGTTCTTCGATAACCGACGCCGTCGCATCTGCGATATGGAGGATCGGAATTGAAAGATGAGGTTCAATCTGTGGAACAAATTCGTGCATCGTGTTGGTGCATATGAGTATAAAATCAGCGCCCGCCGCTTCAATCCTTTTTGCACAATCTACCATCGCCGTAGCCAATCCATCTAGATCACCGGCGTGCTGCATTTCTTCAATGGGGCTAAAATCGACGCTGTACATGGCGATCTTGGCACTATGGAGGCCACCGAGTGTATTTTTGATACCTTCGTTGATCTGCTGATAATAAAGCGCACTGCTTTCCCAGCTCATACCACCAAGCAATCCGATTATCTTCATGTTTATTCCTTTAGTGCAAGATCCACCGCAGCCCGCGAATGGATGAGAGTTGTATCGTAAAGCGGCACCACGCCCTCGCCATCTTTAATAAGAATACCAATTTCGGTGCAGCCAAGGATAACCGCTTCGGCCCCTTGTTGCGCCAGATCGTCTATAATTCGCTTATAGTCTTGTTTTGAGTTTTCGTTTAGTTCACCGACGCAAATTTCATCAATTATTTCATGAACTCGCCTACGGTCAATTGCGTTAGGCACGATGACGTCAAGTTCAAACTTTTCTTTCAATCGTCCGATATAAAAGTCCTGCTCCATGGTAAATGTTGTTCCAAGAAATCCAACTTTTTTAATGCCATCCGCAACAAGTGCCGATCCAGCCGCATCAGCTATATGAATGATTGGAATGGATATATTCTCGCGGATAATCGGTTCGTTCTTGTGCATTGTGTTTGAGCAGATAAGCAGAAAGTCGGCACCAGCCGTTTCTATAGTTTTTGCGCCGTCAACCAGAACTTTTTGAACTTCCGACCAGTTTTCCGCCTGCATCATCGCTTCGAGGCCAGCAAACTCAAGACTATTGAGAATAATTTTGGCGCTGTGATATCCGCCCTTGGCACGGCCCACACCCTCGTTTATTTCACGGTAATAAACGGCCGTACTTTCCCAACTCAATCCGCCTAATAGCCCGATGGTCTTCATTACTATTACGCCATTTCACTTTGCGGAAAATTAAAAAACGCTGTTGGCTTCATATCACCCTGACGCATATAGGTATCAATATTACCCAGATGGTAAGCATAATGTGCGTACATGGCCCAAAGAAAACCCATTGCACTGTATTCACCACCCTGAAACCAAACTGTTTTCGTCAATTGCTCAGCCGTTAACTCTTTAAGCATTGCCATGCAATTTTCATGAATTTCGCGACCCAATGCGACAAAATCACCGTCATAAACTTCATTTGTCAGCTTTTCATTGATCGGTAGCGGAATTTCGCCGCCGTCCTCTACCTCTATCAGTGACCGTGTAAAACCATCCTCTGAAGTCGTCAGATGTACATAAAGGCCTTTAATGGTGATGTTTTCAAGCCGGTCGCCAAAACTAACACCCGGACCGTCGATAGGAATCCATTCGTATTTGTCATCCGGTGTCTTATGGATATATGTTTCAACGAAATCAAACATACGATCAAACATGATGAGAAATCGTTCAAATTCGGACATTGGCATGATGGCCATACTATACTCCTTGGTTCTCGATAAAACTGCTCGTCACTATTTCACAAAAAGGAAAAAATGCAAGCAAATAGCCATTAAAAAACGATGTAATTAATCTTTAAAAACTCGTCCCTCTTTCATCACAAACGTGACATTTTCGATATCTTTTATATTCTCGAGTGGATTTCCGTTGATGGCAATAATATCGGCAAATTTGCCTTTTTCAATGCTTCCCAGACTATCCGCAAATCCAAGCAGTTCCGCACTATTGACCGTCGCCATTTTTAGAGCGTCATTATTGGGAATTCCAGATCTTACAAAATATTCAACTTCTCGGTAATTGGTTCCGGCGTTCCTGCCATCACCATCAGTACCTGTGGCAATTTTTACGCCCTTACTATAGGCCATCATCAATGTCTTAGGATGGCGGGTAACAAATTTCATATTATGCTCAGCATATATCGGATCCGTATCCGGATTTGTCGCGACGGCTTCCGTTTCATCAAGATTTGACATGGTCGGCACATAGTAAACCCCCTTCTCAATCATAATATCCATGGCTGCTTCATTCATAAAGGTACCATGTTCCAGGCTCTGAATATCAAATTTAAGCACCTGAAGTGAACTATCACGGGTGTGAGAATGGGTGGCAACCGGAATATTATATTTTTTTGCCACATCGATGATGGTTTTAATCTCGTCATCAAAAAAGATCGGCGCACCGTCTTCGTTTGAACAAAGCTGTCCGCCGCGGCACGATGACCTGATTTTGATCCATTTCGCGCCCGCTTTGATCATGTCACGGGTTGTTCGCCGACAGCTTTCAACACCATTGCATTCAAGACCATTGTCGCGGCTGCCCACGCCAATGATGATACCGCCCGGTATAATGCGCGGACCGATAATCTCGCCACTCTCGATACCTTCGATAATTTTATAAAGCGTATCATCCCGCGCACCAAGATCACGCACGGTCGTAAAGCCAGCCATAAGCACTTTATAGCTGTTGATAACCCCCATAATCGCATGGTCGGCCCCATTAGCGCCAGGATTATTAAGGTCGCCTTCCGCCATATGAATATGTGCGTCAATCAGCGCCGACATGACGAATTTATCTGACAGATCAACAATTGTAACCTCAGCTTCACCAGCCGTAGAAACAAAGGAACTGACCACGTCGGTAATTTTGCCCTCTTCAATGATGATCGACGCGTCCACAATCGGATTATCTCCGGCCACCGCGAGTAACGTACCTGCATGTATGATAGTGACTTTTCGCACCTCTTCTTCCTGTGCATATGCCGAAAATGAAAGTCCAATTAGAAATACTGCAAAAATGATTTTATTCATGATTAATCCTTATAAACCTTACCATTTTTCATAACGAAAACCACTTTTTCGATATCTTTTATGTCCTCAAGTGGATTACCATCTATGGCAATAATGTCAGCTACTTTCCCTTTTTCGATTGTCCCCAGTTCATCCGATCTTTCAAGAAGGTCCGCGGCATTAACAGTGGTCATCTTAAGCGCGTCCATATTGGTTATGCCTAGCTCGACAAAGCGTTCTACCTCACGGTAGTTTTTCCCGTGTGGCACCACACCCGCGTCGGTACCTGTGGCGATGGGAACGCCTTTTTTGTAGGCTTCAAATATCGTCGGCGGATTATTTTCATAAAATTTCCGCTCATGCGCCTGCATAATCGGATCGCCCTCGGGATCAGCGAGATCTTCTTCCAGCATATCCATCACCGAAACCGTTGGAACATAGTAAACATGGTCCCTAATCATGGTTTCCATGGCTTCCTCGTCAATATAAGATCCATGTTCTATGGAACGAACTCCATAGCGCAGAACCTGCAGCGCGCTATCCCTTGGATGAGAGTGAGCAGCGACCTTTACATCATATTTTTCAGCGGTTTCAGTAATTGCCGCGATTTCATCTTCGAAAAACATTGGCGAGCCATCTTCATGAGAACAAAGCCGGCCACCCGAGCAGCTCGAATAGATTTTAATCCAGTCGGCACCGCCCGAAATCATATCACGTGTGGTTTTACGGCAGCTTTCAGGACCGTTACATTCCATGCCGTTATCACGGCCACCGACACCAATTATGTTCCCAGCGGCAAATATCCGCGGACCTATGAGGTCGCCTTGCGCAATACCGTCCCGTAATTTAAATATAGTATCATCCATTGCGCCAAGATCACGAACCGTAGTAAAACCGATCATCAGTGTTTTCTGCGCATTTTTAACGCCGTTCAAGGCCCGATCAGCAGGATTATCACCACGAGATGCGAAATGCACATGCATATCCATCATTCCGGCCATCACAAACTTAGCTGACATATCAACAACAGTAACTATGGCATCTTCGGTGCCATCATTATCAACGTATCCGTCAACCACGGCAGCAATT
>CAXBLS010000107.1:0-12248 GCA_963976585.1 uncultured Kordiimonadaceae bacterium | reverse complement strand
GTTTCGTTGATTGCTCTTTGAGCGCTTCAACCAGTTTGGGGTGGCAATGGCCAAGACAATTCACAGCAATACCACTACCAAAGTCAAGATATTCCGTGTCGGTGCTATCGTAAAGATGTGTACCAGTCCCGCGGACAAATCCCACATCCATTCGGGCATAAGTCGGCAGTACTGACGATATATTATTTTGTTTATTGGTCATAATTTCGCACATTATTTTGTTTTGAGGGGTTCTTTTGGCCTAAATGGGGCAAATATTCAAGTAAAAAATGCCTATTTTCTCTAGGCCCGGAGCTTATAGCCGCTTTTAAACATTTTGTAACAGAATACCCACAGTGTGATATTGATAACAAGTATATAGATCACACCAATCATTGGATCAGATTCTGCCTGACCGGTGAAGCCATAGCGAAAACCATCGATAAGATAAAAGAAAGGATTTGCCTGACTGATCTGATACCAGACGCCACTAAGGCGATCAATAGAATAGAATGTGCCGGAAAGAAATGAAAGAGGCATGATGACGAAGTTGTTTATCGCAGATGTCTGGTCAAACCTTTGGCCCCACACGCCAGTCACGACGCCGAGTAGCGAAAGCATCATCGCCCCGGAAATACTAAAATAAAGTATCGCCCAGATATGGGTGAGGGAGACATCCGTCATGAAGCTCATGGCCATGAGCACGAAGAAACCAACCATAATGCCACGGGTAATGCCGCCCAAGGCATAGCCCATAACGATTTCCTTGGCGCCCAGTGGCGCAAGCAGGATATCGACAATATTGCCCTGCATTTTTGATCCGATGATTGACGACGATGTGTTGGCAAAACTATTTTGCAGGATCGACATGATAATCAGTCCGGGCGCTAAAAATACCGCATAAGGGACATCGCCCATATAACGGTCGCTGCCGCCAAGGGCGAGAGTAAAGATCATCATGAACATAAGGGTTGTGACCACTGGTGCGCCAACGGTCTGGCCGAAAACCTTGCAGTATCTTCGCACTTCTTTTTCATACAGTGTGCGAAATCCAGACCAGTTGAAAGAACCCATTCGTTTGGTTCCAAAATCGTTGATGGGTTTTTCTTCGAGTGACATGACGGCCTCTAACTTGGTAATAGTGAAAACATGCTTATAGAATAAAAAATACCCATCAGGCAATCTGAACTTGACCTTTTGGCCTCAGAATATTAAATAGCCAAGAAAATTACATGGCAATGACTAGCAATTATGATATACAATGCCGTTGTAGTGAAATTTATATGAGGACTTAACATGGCTTGGACAGAAGATCGCGTCGAAAAACTCCGTGAATTGTGGGATAAGGGTTTAAGCGCGAGCCAAATAGCCAAAGAGCTTGCCGAGGGTGTTACGCGGAACGCAGTAATCGGTAAAGCACACCGTATGGGACTTGCTTCCCGTCCATCACCAGTGAAGTCTGACCCCGCAAAACGCGCAGCTGCGGCCGCCAAGAAAAAGACCGTAGCAAGTAAAGAACCGACAAGAGCGGCTCCTGTAAGTGGGAAGGTCAGCATTCTTGATCTGACAGAAAGTATGTGCAAATGGCCGATTGGTCATCCAGGTGAGCCGAACTTTCATTTTTGCGGAAAACCATCGCAGCCCGCGTTCCCATATTGCGCAAACCATTGCGTTGAAGCCTATCAGGTGCAGCAACCACGCCGTACCCGACGCAATACGCGTCGCCGCATTATGGCAACACCCGTCAAATAACCCTCATAGCAGTTCTATTTGAGTTTACAAACCCGGCCTTATCGGTTTAAGGTCGGTGGGTGAAATTTAGGGGAATTGTTAGAAGGGAAAATTAATGAGAAAATTATTTAAACTGGTGCTGATCACGGTTCACGTGGTCGCATTTTCCATTTTTCCTGCCAGTGCGCAGGAAGATTATAATTTACCAAGTTATAGTTCACGCGACGGATTTGTTCCCGTTGTTGGTAAAAACGGCATGGTCAGTGTCCGTGAAACTATCGCGGCAAAAATTGGTGCTGAAATCCTTGAAGAAGGCGGCAACGCCGTTGACGCTGCTGCTGCGATTGGCTTTGCTCTCGCGGTGACATATCCACAAGCGGGTAATATCGGCGGTGGTGGTTTCATGGTTGTCCATATGGCGGAAAATAACCAAACTGTTGCCATCGACTACCGCGAAATGGCCGCAGGATCTGCGCGTCATGATCAATATGTGGTCGATGACAAGGTTGATCAGAAGCTCGCGAAATATAGCCGCCAATCATCCGGCGTGCCAGGAACCGTTGCCGGCATGGCCCTAGCCGTTGAAAAATACGGAACGATGAGCTTGAGAGACGTTCTTGAGCCCGCTTATAAGTTGGCAAATAACGGTTTTGAAGTTTATACACAACTTGAAATGTCACTGGCCCGCGCTAAAGAACGTCTTGGTGCCGATCCTGCGGCAGCGAAGGTTTTCTATAAAGCAGACGGAAGCAACTATCGAACTGGTGAAATACTTAAGCAAAAAGATTTGGCGAGATCGTTGCGTGCCGTTATGCGAAGAGGCACTGACGCTTTTTATAAAGGCGAAATCGCCGAAAAGATTGCCGCTGATATGGCGGCAAATGATGGTCTGATCACAATGGAAGATATGGCCGCTTATAAGGTTTATGAACGCGAGCCAGTATACGGCACTTATAAAGGATACAAGATCGCCACCATGCCCCCACCATCATCAGGAGGAATGCATATGATCCAAATGATGAATATGCTGGAAAAGGATGATCTCAAGGCGCAGGGTCACAATAGTGCAGCGACGCTTCACCTTTATATCGAAGCCATGCGTCAGGCTTATGCGGACCGTAGTCTTTATGCGGGTGATCCGGCGTTCTTCAATATTCCGGTCGATAAGCTTATTGATAAGGATTATGCCGCGGAAATTCGTGCGCGCATCCCGATGGACCGCGCCCGCGAAAGCGCCGAAGTTGCCCCGACCAAAAATCTTGCTTATGAAAGCCCGGAGACAACACATTTTTCTGTTATGGATAAATGGGGTAACGCCGTCAGCAATACCTATACCCTCAACTTTGGTTTTGGTAACGGTATCATGGCAGAGGGCACAGGCATCCTGCTTAATAATGAACTTGATGACTTTGATCACGAACCTTATAAGCCTGATGTGAATGGTAATGTTAGCGGCAAAGCCAATGCACAGGAGCCACACAAACGCCCCCGTTCATCGATGACACCGACGATTGTCTTTAAAGATGACAAGCCGTTTCTGCTCACCGGAAGCCCCGGCGGTGGTACCATCATCAATACCGTGTTCCAAACGGTGATGAATGTGGTTGAATTTGATATGAATGTGGCCGCAGCATCAAGCAAGCCACGGGTCAATCATCAATGGATGCCGGATATGACCACCATCGAAAATGGTGTCAGTCAGGATACGCTGAATATACTGAAAGACATGGGCCATAAATTTAACGTTGGCCGCCGCACACTGGGCAGCACAAACAGCATCGTCTACCGCGATGGCTACTTCTACGGTGCCCACGATCCACGTAGTATGAATGCGGCGACAATCGGCATTAATTAAACCGATTTTATATGCACAGAAGAAGGCGGTCTTAACGGGCCGCCTTTTTTGTTGGTTCACCGGAAATAATTGAGTACTGTTATGGTCATTAGATTCTTATTTATAGGCACGCCAATGATCAAAAAAATAATCGCCACCATCTCCATCATTATGTTTTCAATATCATCTACCTCTGGGCAGGAAGCATTGCCGGATTATACGGCGGTGGATGGGTTTGTTCCCGTCATTGGTTCAACTGGTATGGTCAGTAGTCGTCATAAGATTGCGACGAAAGTGGGCGCAGATATTTTAGCAAAGGGCGGCAATGCTATTGATGCGGCGGCGGCGGTTGCGTTTGCGCTGGCCGTGGTTCATCCGGAAGCGGGCAATATTGGCGGCGGCGGATTTATGGTCGTGCATACGGCCAAAGATAAGCGGACAACGACCATTGATTACCGCGAATATGCCGCAGACCGCGCCACCCATGACCTTTATGTGGTTGACGGTAAGGTCGATCCATTTTTGTCGTTTGAAAGTCGCAAGTCCGTCGGTGTGCCGGGAACCGTGGCTGGCATGGCAATGGCCGTTGAGAAATACGGTACGCTATCTTTGGCTGAGGTTATAGAACCTGCTTACAAATTGGCACGGGACGGCTTTGAAGTGGGCAGGCATCTGGAGCGGACATTTATCACTCACAAAGAAAAACTCACCGCCGCGCCGGAAACGCGGGCTGTTTATTTTAAAAGTGACGGCAGCAATTACCGCTTCGGTGATAAAATAATTCAGTCTGATCTGGCGACATCATTGAAAGCGATTATGGACGGTGGGGTTGATGCCTTTTATAAAGGGGATATCGCCCGCAAGATCGTTGCGGATCAGGAAAAATACGACGGCATCATCACAATGAAAGACATGGCCGACTATAAGCCAATTGAGAGGGAACCGGTTTTTGGCACTTATAAAGGCTATAAAATTGCCGCCATGCCGCCACCATCATCAGGCGGTGTTCATGTGGTTCAAATGCTTAATATGTTAGAGGAGGATGACCTTAAATCAAAAGGTCATAACAGCGCGGCGACACTTCACCTTTATATTGAAGCCATGCGTCAGGCTTACGCGGACCGGAGCCTTTATACAGGCGATCCGGCCTTTTTCGATGTGCCAGTAGCGAAACTCACTGATAAAGACTACGCAAAAGAAATGCGCGCACGCATCCCCATGAACCGGGCCCGTAAATCATCGGAAGTGGCACCGACAAAGGGACTTCAATCAGAAAGTCCGCAAACCACCCATTTTTCCGTGATGGATAAATGGGGTAATGCGGTTAGCAATACCTATACGGTCAATTACGGATTTTATATGGGAATGATGGCGGACGGCACAGGCATTGTTCTTAATAATGAAATGGATGACTTTGACCATTTGCCTTACGAGCCGGATGTAAACGGCAACATCAGCGGTAAGGCCAACGCGCAGGAGCCAAGAAAACGCCCGCGTTCATCAATGACCCCGACCATCGTTCTTAAAGATGATGTGCCGTTTTTGCTAACCGGAAGTCCGGGAAGCTCTACGATTATCAATACGGTTTTTCAAACCATCATGAATGTTGTTGAATTTGATATGAACATCGCTGCCGCATCAAGCAAGCCGCGCATTCATCATCAATGGATGCCCGATATTGTTGAGGTGGAAAATAGTTTAAATACGGACACTATGACTATCCTTAAAAATATGGGGCACAATTTGGTTTATCGATCAGACAGCAACACATACGGCTTCATGACCCTCGGGGAAACTGCAAGTATTGTTTATAAGGACGGATACTTTTACGGCGCCCATGATCCGCGCAATATGGATGCGGGTACGATTGGCCTTAATTGATGTTGAAAAATAAATGAAGCTGTGTAGATTGAGTTCATTGTTTACATTGAAAGAGAGTAATATGAAACTAAAGATTTTGATTTTAGTGGCGAGTATCGTAAATATTAGCGTGTTATCGGCTTGCTCACAAGAACAAACCCCGCGCCTTGTTACCAAGGACCGGTTTGTCCCGGTGATTGGCCGTAATGGTATGGTCTCATCGCGTGAAAAGATGGCATCGCAAGTTGGCGTTGATATCCTTAAAAAAGGTGGTAACGCCGTTGATGCGGCGGTTGCTGTTGGTTTTGCCATGGCGGTCACATACCCACAAGCCGGTAATATCGGTGGCGGTGGTTTTATGGTTATCCATCTGGCTGACGAAAATAAATCGATCGCGATAGATTACCGTGAAATGGCGCCCGCTGCCGCATACCGTGATATGTATTTAAATGACGATGGCTCCGTGGATAACGACGGTTCAAAATATACATATAGAGCATCTGGTGTGCCGGGCACTGTGGCCGGTATGGTCCATGCCCTTGAAAATTACGGAACTATGTCGCTGGCAGAAGTTGTAAAGCCAGCATATGACCTCGCCAATGATGGTTTCCCAATGTATAACTATCTTGAGGGGTCCTTAAATGCCCGTAAAGATCGGTTGATGCAAAACCCTGGCGCTTCCAAAGCGTTCTTTAAGGCGGATGGTTCATCCTACAAATACGGTGAAATCCTAATGCAAAAAGACCTTGCCTGGTCTCTGAAGCAAATCATGGACGGCGGAAAAGACGCTTTCTATAAAGGTAAAATTGCAAAACGCATTGTTGCTGATATGGAAGCCAATGATGGCCTGATCACAATGGAAGACATGGATAATTATGTTGCCCTTGAACGCCCGGCGTTGGTCGGCGACTATAAAGGTCATAAAATTGTCACCATGCCACCACCATCCTCTGGTGGAGTTCATCTAATTCAAATCATGAATATGCTGGAAAATGATGACCTTGCGTCAAAAGGGCACAATAGTGCAGCAACCCTTCATCTTTATATCGAAGCCATGCGTCAGGCTTATGCCGACCGCAGTAAATATCTTGGTGATCCGGATTTTGCTGATGTTCCTGTTGAGGAGCTGACAAGCAAAGCATACGCGAAACTGATCCGCGCTCAAATCCCTGCGGATAGAGCACGCCGTTCAACCGACATTGCGCCAGCGCTTAATTTGCTTGCTGAGAGCCCAGAAACAACGCATTTCTCCGTGATGGATAAGGACGGTAACGCGGTAAGCAATACATATACGCTTAACTTCACTTACGGCAATGGTGCCATGGCGGCGGGCACGGGTATCATGCTTAATAATGAAATGGATGATTTCTCTGCCAAGCCGGGGACGCCAAACGGTTACGGCCTCATTGGCGGTGAAGCCAATAGCGTTCAACCAAAAAAACGTCCGCTATCATCGATGACACCGACTATTGTTCTTAAGGACGACAAGCCGTTCTTCGTAACGGGTAGCCCAGGTGGTTCTACGATTATCACCGTTGTGCTTCAATCGGTGTTTAACGTTCTCGAGTTCGATATGAATACCATGCACGCACTAGCGGCGCCGCGCATCCATCATCAATGGCTTCCGGACGCTGTAATGATCGAAGAAGGGGTCAGCAAAGATACCAAAGACATCCTCGTAAATATGGGCCATATCATTGCCCCGCGGGAAATGACAATTGGATCGCTTAGTACCATTATGTACAAAGAAGGTATCTTCTACGGCGCCGCTGATATCCGCAGCCTCGACGCGGCGGCCATTGGTTATTAGAACTTTATAAATCTAACAAAAGGGCGGATCAAATGATTCGCCCTTTTTATATTCTACAAAAATAAAAAATGAGAGTAAAGGCCTCAACTCTAAACGTCTGCTTTCGAGTCAAAAAAAATAGAAAGTCTATTTAATAATTAGATCAGCGGCCGTGGCAACGAAATATACACAATAGTGCCTTCATTTTGTTTGCTGTATATCTTGAGTTCTCCGCCATGGAGTTCGGTTAAGGCCTTCACTATTGTTAGCCCCAGTCCCGTGCCTTCTTGACCAGCACAGTATGGATCGGCCACTTCTCTGGTAAAGGGTTCTGTGATCGTACCTATAAGCGTTTCTGAAATTCCAATACCATTGTCTTGGAATTTAAGAATATGAGCGCGGTCAGAAACGCTAGCGCTTATCGAAATAGAGCCATCTGGTCTGGTAAATTTAATCGAATTAGAGATCAGATTAATAATAATTTTTTTTAAGGCATGTCTGTCAGCATAGATTGGTGGCAAATCATCAGGAATATCAACTTGAAGGGTTATATTTTTACTCTCCAGTAATCCATACAGTAATTTCAAACTACTTTTAATTGCCTCTTTTACATCGAAATTTTCGCAATAAATATCTACCCTATTCACTTCAAGTGTGGAGATATCCAATATATCATTTACCAGATTCAGCAAATGTTGGCTTGAAGTATTAATATCTTTTACGTATTCAGCATATTTCTTATTTTTTAATTCGCCAAAAATTTCTTGTGTAATTAATTCTGAAAAACCTATTATGGCATTTAACGGCGTTCTCAAATCGTGGCTTATAGCGGCAAAAAAATCCGTCTTAGCTTTATTGGAGGTTTCAGCTGCACTAAGAGCACGAGATAGTTCGTCTCGTTTTTTTTCCAGCTCAACCATTAAATTCCACTCTCTTAGTCGTGCAGCTAACATCGTGGCAATAGTGGTCAAAAATGAAAGATGTTCTTGATTAAACTGGTTCGTTTCCGGGTGCTCACAGTCTATAACACCAAAGAGCTCATCATCGCTTATGATAGGCACGCAAATTTCTGATTGTCCCGCGACAACATCAAAAATATAACGTTCGTCTTCCCGCGTATTTTTGACAATAACCGGCTTTCGGTTTTCTGCGACATAGCCTGATATTCCTTCGCCGACGGGAATCTCTATTGCGTCAACTATGTTCTGGTGCTCGTCAATTTTTTCACCGAATGCAGACGTCTGAACCAGTATATTTCGTTCAACATCTAATAAATAAATAACGCAATCAACAAAACCAGTTTGCGCGACTACTTCTTGTGTTACGTAATGAACCAGTTCTTCTCTTGATGAAAGATTAATAAAATCCTGGGCAAATTTATTGATAATTTTAAGTTGCTTGTTCGCGTTCGATGCTTCGGCGTCAGGAGCCTTATAAGGGATGTGTTTAGATTGTATTTCTGCAGGAATCATTTGGCAGCCAAGATCATTTACAGGAGAATACTCGTTATGTTATCTTGAATTTGTTTACATTTCGTTAACTAATTTGTTCATCCCGAGACCAGCTTCGGGTTTGGCAATATTTTATAGAAACAGTTCAATCTCATTAGTCTCTCTCTATATATCTGCAATAACGGGGCTATATGCAGTCTGATATTAGATGTTTTTGTATTTAGGAAGAAGCGCCATTAGACCAGCGATGACAATTAGAAGAAGGCTACTAATTGTTAAAATAATAAAATAGGATCCAAAATGTTCAAATACTGCACCAAATACAAACGGGCCAGCTGAAACCCCGAGAAGAAAACCGGTGAATAAAATGCCGTAAATCAAACCGAAGGACTTCATTCCAAAGTATCTAGATGTAAGATATGCTAAGAGATCAAACTCTGCGCCAATGCTGACGCCAATAAATAGTGCGGCTACAAAAGCAGCCATTCCAATGGCTCCTGCCGCTAATAAAGCGATACCAATGGCTGAGAAGATTACACAAACCATCGCCACTTTCGGGGCGAAAAACTTATCTAACAAATAACCGATACCAACACGTGAACAAATAACAGTTATTCCAAGTGTCGAAACCACAAGCGCAGCTGACCCTGTTTCCATCCCCCTATCAATCAGCAACGGGGCAAAGTTAGCCATCAACCCATATAAACAAAATGTAAGTAAAACAAAAATTGCGTACAGGTGCCAAATGAGTTTTTCCTGCAATAATTCTGATAAAGTAATCTTCGGCGCTTTTTCTTGCGGGATTATTTTATCATCTGCTTTTTGTACTTCACCATCCGGCAACAATCCCATCTGTGAGGGGGTATTGCGAACCACGATGGCAATAAGTGGAAATGCTATAAATATTATGATTGCTGCTAAAACATAAAAACCTGAACGCCACCCGTGATTATCAATCATATATTGCAATAATGGCGGCATATAAGCGAACCCAAGACCCCCGCCAGACATAGCAATGCCAAAAGCCAGTCCACGGTTCTTATTAAACCAGGAACCCACAATTCGCAGATATGGAATTGCCGTAGACCCACAGGCTAGCGACCCCATCATTAAGTAAATGATATAAATATGCCAAATTTCTGAAATAAATAATGGAATTGCAGCAAGAAGTAATCCAAACAGTAATATGGAGGGCATCAGGACTTCTTTACTACCAAATCGATCAATAATCCTTCCAACTATTGGCGTGACCAGCGCCTGAGACATAGTGAGCAATGCGGTTGAGAAAAGAATATCACCTCTGCTCCAGCCAAACTCCAAACCCAGTGGTATGATAAAAAAACTAAGGGCGGCGAGTGCAAATTGACCAGAGGCCGTAGAATAGCATAGAAGCAACGTAAAAACGATTTTCCAGCCATAAAATATTTGAGTGATTTTAATAATAATCCTCCCTTATTTATATTATTATCCTAATTGAGGACTTTAAAACTAACCTTATTCAATAAAAAGTCGTATTTTAGAATTACCCTTCTTTGTTCACGCGTGTCTGCTTTAGACCTAAAGAAAACACTCAGAAAAATTGGTTTATAAGCAAAAATAGCTTCAATAGTAAGGCGATTTTACGAGCAGATATTCATTTGATTTGATGTGTTTGTGCCTTCACTATCGACATCATCTTTTACAGCAAATGATTTCTATAAATTTCGAAGAATATTGATTTTCCTTTGTCTATAAGTTGATCAGGAAAGTCGTAGTCTGAATTGTGTATTTGTGGGTTATTCTCTCCTGCGCCAAACGCAAACATTGCGCCTTTGGCTGATGCGCTTATGGCACCAAAATCTTCTGCCCAGCGAAATGGCTCTTCTAACCACCGAACACCATGGCCTGTTAATTCGGCTGCTTGAACCACTTGATTTACGCAGTCTTCGTCATTGAAATTTGCATCAAAAATTTCGGTCCATTCTATCTTATATTCTAGGCCGAAATGTTCTGCAGTTGTTTTTACTTTCTGCTCAGCTGCGCTGACCAGAAGTTCCATTCCTTCATTTGTCTCGCTTCTAAGATTGACCATAAATGTTGCGTCTGCAGGGGCGACGCCCAAGGCTGGCTCGCCCATGATAGCGTGGATGGTTGTTGTCATGATCAACTCATCTTTATCAATTGAAGATGATATCTTTGGAAATGCCTGTAACAGTTCGGCCAATGCCAGCGCGGGGCTGTTGCCAGTTTCCGGGTAGGCGGCGTGCGCCGTATAACCGGTAAAATTGATAACCATGCCCCTTGATGCGCAGGTAAATGCCCCTGCGCGCACCATGACCTGTCCCATCGGGTGCCCAGGAAGGTTATGCAAGGCAAAGCAAAAGTCGGGGTTAAGGCTTGAGTAATTCGGATCGGCGACGATCGCTCTGGCACCTTCACCGGTTTCTTCTGCTGGCTGGAATAGCAAGGTTACGCGCCCACGCTTTGGTCTATTGTTTGCGATATCCTGAGTTAGGCCGTAAATTATAGCCATATGGCCATCATGGCCACATTTATGCGAAACACCCTTCACTTTTGAACGGTAGGGAATGTCTAATGTTTCTTCGATGGGGAGTGCATCAAGTTCTGTACGAAACAATATGGTTGGGCCAGGCTCTGACCCTGAAAATACTGCGGCAAGCCCGCCACCACCCAAATTGAAATATAACTCATCCGGATTGAGTGCTTTTAACTTCTCGTAAAATAGCTGCGCGGTGTCATGTTCTTCACCGGAGAGTTCCGGATGCTGGTGTAATTTATGACGCAATCTAATTAATTCATCAGTAGACGTATCCATATTCAATATATCACCGTTATTCATTTTGATTAATAGATCATGTTATATAGCATCCTGTCCAGTTCAACATAAAAAATGGTTATTTACACGTTATATACTGAAAATCGAATGACCGCTTTCGACCACCACCCAAAGCAGACAATCAATTACTTCAAAAAGAAATAGGCTAGGTCCTTGGGGGAGAAACCTAGCCTATCAATCCGTATGAATATAAATACTCAAATGGATAATTTATTTTGTAATCTATTTTCAAATCGTGCAAACGCAATTCTGAATGGCCGCACCCTAACGCCTCTTGACCAACGTAACTCCACCCGGGCCAATAAGCACATCATCACTTTGTATTTTATAAATTTGGGAGAGGCCGGGTGCAACAAATATTATAATCTCATCACCGTCTTTTTCAAAGTCAAACTCAGAAAACCTGTTGCCGACCATCGATTGACTCACTCTACCATCAGATCTAAAATCCATTGTAATTGCGCCTTGGAGGGCGCGATATTCGCCTGAAAAACCACCTCCACAAGAGGTTAGACAGAGTAAAAAAATAATAGTTAAATACTTCGTATTAATTTTCATGTGATTTTTGTCTTTCAATGTTGTCAATTGCTTCAATAATGACACAATCAAAATGAATTCAAATTGAAATCATTTTGATTGTCTTAAGATTGTAATAGGCACCCCTAAATCATTTACTCTCTGTTGGTTTAAAAAGAATAAGCCAAACTAATAGAACTTACATTTTCTGTATAGTTTGAGGATGAAAAATTTGATTTCCTGTCAACATAT
>CAXBLS010000106.1:0-12307 GCA_963976585.1 uncultured Kordiimonadaceae bacterium | reverse complement strand
AGAATACTCTCTTATTATAAAGACTTAAAAACCCAACTTTCCCTGATGACGTACACGCCATAATTTCCAAATTCCTTGGGAAGCAACACCCGCAAGTAGTTAAAGTAAAACGGATACGAGACGAAGAGGCCGCCAAGATAAACTAACCCTTTCTTGACCGCTGTCATGTACAAAACAAATTCGAAATGCTACAACTCTCTTATTATCAAGAGTGGGTGGAATACTTTAGGTCATAGCTTCCCTCTCAATCAAACTAGGAGGGCACTATGTACAAAACTATTCTCGTTCCCATTGAGGGCGTCGAAAGATCGAAACCAGCTCAAGCCGCTGCGCGTAAAGTGGGTGAAGAATTTTCCTCTCATATAATGGGACTTCGCGTCGTCCCTACTATCCAGTCTCTGCAGAGCATCACTGAACATCATTATTTATCTTACGAGGTCTATGTTCAGATACTGAAAAATCAGCAGGAGCAGGTGAAAGAAGATAAAAGTGCTTTCGTCGATTATTTTGGCAGAAGCGGCCTTGATTATGAATGGATCGAAGAAGAAGGTGATTTTCTGGACTATATGAAATTCAATGCAAGGTCCGCTGATCTAGCGGTCGTTCCTCAGGGAGATGATGATCTGGGTGATGTCATGGGTGATATTCCGAGCTTTATACTTGATGGTGGCATTCCGACTTTGGCTGTCCCGCGTGAGGCGCGTGAAAGCACATTTGGCGAAAATGTTTTTATCGCCTGGAATGGTGGCAAAGAAAGTATCCGTGCCGTCCATGCCGCTCTTCCTCTTCTCAAAAAAGCAAAGAATGTCACCGTTTTATCGATTTGTGAAGAGAAAAAGGACGAGGTTAAAACGGCCGACATTTGTAAAAATCTTGCGCGTCACGGTGTTTCGGTGCGCGCTATGACCGAAGGACTTCATTTTGATCCCGGTGCAAAACTTCTTGAAATCTGTCTAAGTGAACATGCCGACTTGATCGTTGCTGGCGCTTGGGCTCATAGTCGTCTTGCCGAGCTGATTTATGGCGGCGTGACCAAGACATTGTTCAATAATCAGCAGATACCGGTATTGTTTGCTCACTAATGGCCTTGGTCAGTTAATTGTTACATTATTTTATAACGTCTTCATTGACAGAAGTGTTATATTATTGCACATTCCTTACGATTGCCCGATATTATAATAACAACAAACAACTAGGGTATATTCGCTTGAGGGGTTATTCGCCCTTCCCAAACAAACAAGCATTTTAGCGGGAGAAAACTTATATGACTAAAACTAAACTAGATCGTCGTCTGTTTATGAAAGGTGCCGGTGCGGCTTCTTTTATGGCGGGCGCAGCAACCCTGCCATCAACTTCGTCAGTAGCACAAGGCATGGGTCAAATGCACATGTCTATGGCATATGACCTTAACGAAGAATTTAATCGGATTGGTTCCGGTGATTTTAAATGGGATGCGATCCGTAAAGCTGCCCGGCCCTATGACGTACCGTTTCCAATGGGCGTTGCGGATATGGATTTCCGTACACTCCCCCATGTTACCGCAGCACTGCAAAAGCGCCTCAACCATCATAACTGGGGTTATGAAGCCGCTCCCGCCGACTATAAACAAAACATTGTTGACTGGAACAAAAATCGCTACGGCGAAGATGTTGATCCATCAACAATCCTCAACTGTATCGGTGTTCTTGATGGTGTAACAAGCGCACTTGTCACCTACTGTGATCCGGGCGACAAAGTAATCCTTCACACACCCAACTATTCAAGCTTTTTTAGTGTTATTCCCGGCTCGCTCTGCGAACTTGCGGAAAGTGATCTTATCTTAGGCGACGATGGCACATATGATTTTGACTATGATGATACAGAACGTCTGTTAAAAGAAGGTGCAAAAGCGATTATTCTTTGCAATCCGCAAAACCCAACGGGTAATTGCTGGACAGCGGACCAACTTCGCCGCCTTGGTGATTTGGCCAATCAATATAATGCATTGATGATTGCCGATGAAATTCACTGTGACTTCGTTAACAAACACTCCAAATATGTACCATACGCGTCCCTAGGCGACGAATATGCCATGAACAGTGTGATAACAAAATCAGCCAGCAAGTCATTTAACCTTGCGGCGCATCGCACGGCTTATATGTATTCTTCTAACAAAGAGCTTATGGCCCGTATCGTTAAAGAAGGCATCCATCACCGCGGACTTATGCATACAATGGGTACAATTGCCTGTAATGCAGCTTACAAGCACGGGGCAACATATATGGATGATATGCAGGCATATATTGATGGCAACAGTCATTTCCTCGAAAAATTCTGTGATGAAAACCTAAAACTTATCGACTTTAAAGTTCAGGAAGGGACTTACCTTGCCTGGCTTGATTGTCGCAAGCTTGCGAAAAAACTTGGCACACCTGAAGGCGACGACCGAGTTGGTGATATGATGAAGAAATTCTTCATTCAAAAAGCTGGTGTTAACATTAACCCTGGTGAAAACTATGGCCGTACCGGTGCTGGCTTTATGCGCATGAACCTCGGCACAACACACCGTAAACTTCATAGTGCACTCAACGCGATTAAATCCGCAACAGACGCGCTTTAAGAACCACATTGCTAAAATAAAAGGCCTCCGAATTTAGGAGGCCTTTTTTTATTTGCTTAAGGGTGAGTAATCGGTCTCGCTCATAAAAACACTGTCTGGTGCCTTGGCAAGGATCGCGCCGTCCCGGTTGCTTTCTTCCGCCACCACTTTCCAGTCGGGATCATCAATAAAATTCTTCCACGACTGTTTGGCCGCGTCGATGCTTTTATGCTTGATAATATAGATCAGCGTATTTGGCGTATCCACTGGCACCCAATATCCAACATGTTCCATGCCATGTTTATCAAAAAGTGCCATTGTGTAGCCACGAAACCGCGCATGCAAATCGTCAAGCTTGCCATCATTGGTCAGATAGGTACGCAGCTCATAAACGCCACCTTCCTGCGCATTAGCCACTGTGATCCCCATAAGCATCATCATAACCACCAATGATTTTTTCACCTTGTCTCTCCTTATAATAATTTTGCACCAGTCTAATCCGATTTTATCATCTGTCCAGAAAATGATTTCAAGCTGCTTATAAATAAAAAATAGGGGCTGCCAGTTAATAAACCGGCAACCCCCATTTTTCCTCCCCTTCACGTATCTTAGTGGTGGTCTTGTTCTTTCTTTGTTGAACCAGCGAACCACTCGCTGCCTTTGAGCATCATATTCCAGTACACCCACGGCAATATGTCCGCCTTTAGAATCCATGCCCGCCTTGTTGCTTTAAGGCCATTATTAATCCACTTGGGGAATGTAGGCATCAGTTTACCACCGTAGCCAAATTCGGCAAGGATAATTTTGCTTTTGCTAACCGTAAGCGGACAAGAACCGTAACCCAAATAAAGAGACGTAAGCTCATCCCCGTCCATTTGAGCCAGAAGGTTTTCAGCGACAACCACCGTTTGCTTACGCGCGGCGGCCGCCGTTTTTGCATTAAGTGTCGCAACCACATCTCCAGCACCAAATACATTGGGATATTTGCTGCTTTGCAGGGTGTTAATATCAACCGCGAGAAAGCCGTTATCGGCCGCAAGCGGACTGTTTGCAACAAAATCGAGCGAACATTGCGGCGGGCATACATGTAGCATATCAAATTTTTCTTCGACCTGGTTCGTGTTACCATCGGCGTCTGTAACCGCGAAGGTCGCGACCTTACGTTCACCGTCAACAGCGACAAGGTTTTTACCAAAACTTAGTGTCGCATTATATTTATCGACCCACTCCATAAGTGGCGGAATATAATCTGCAACACCAAATAGCGCTGGCCCGGCGTTACAAAACTCAACGTCCGCATCGCTGAGCACGCCGGTCTTCTCCCATTCATCACAGGAAAGGTACATAGCTTTTTGCGGTGCGCCGGCACATTTAAATGGTACCGGCGGCTGTGTAAATATCGCTTTACCACCTTTAAAATTTTGCACACATTCCCATGTATATGGGGCAGTTTCCTTTAAATAATTTGACGTGACACCATTTTTACCAAGTGTTTCTGAAAGCCCCTCAACCGCCGCAAGATTGAGCTTAAGCCCCGGCGCAACCACCAGCGACTTATAATGCACTGATCCGCCGGAGGCCAGGTTAACGCTGTTGTTATCCGGATCAAACGTGCTCACCGCATCCTTAATCCACGTGACACCTTTGGGTATAACACTTTCTTCAGGGCGGATGGTTTCATCCATCACGAAGACCCCGGCTCCGACCATGGTCCACCCCGGTTGATAATAATGTTCTTCTTTAGGTTCAATGACTGCTATTTTTAACCAGTATCTACGCTTAAGCAGACTTGATACTGTTGCTATCCCCGCTGACCCGCCGCCGACAACAACGACATCATATGAACTCTCGTGGTCATTCATTTTGACCTCCCTCTTATTTGCTTGGTGAATAGCAAAGACCATATCGCAAATCATTGGTCAGTCAAAGTTAAAAAATTGCATTATTTACTGGTCAGGACCCATTCTGGTGGTTATATTTTCGACTTATTTATAAAAAATTTAACGGGAGCGTAATTTCCATGTTTCGCAGGATAATAGTTTTACTCACATTAACTCTTTCAATCTCCGGCATATCCTTTGCACAGGTTGAACAAACCAAAGGCAGCTTTGTTGATAAGTTTCGTCAGCTCGACGAAATCCTGCCGACGGCAAATACATACAGAACAGCCGGCGGCGAACCAGGCCATGAATATTGGCAGCAGCGCGCTGATTATGCGATTGATGTCACTCTTGACGAGGAAAATCACCGCATCGAAGGTGGTGTTGAGATCACTTACCATAACAATTCCCCGGACACCCTGCGCTTTCTTTGGGTACAGCTTGATCAAAACCGTTTTAATAAAAGCTCCATGCAGAACAAAACGGCCACTTACGGCGCCCCGTCCAATGTAAAAGGTTTCGGTGGCGACCCTGCCCGTCTCAGCCTCGGTCAACTTCGTCAGCAACAGCTTATGGATGACCGCGAGTTTGGATTTGAAATTAATAGCGTAAAATCAGGCGGTCGTGACCTTAAATACACAATCGTCGGCACTAAAATGCGCGTTGACCTCCCGACCCCACTTGCGTCCGGTTCTGATTTTACTTTCGCCGTTGATTACGCCTTTAATATTATCGAAAGCGATGTTATGGGCGGCCGTGGTGGGTACGAGCACTTCCCTGATGATGAAATTGAAGGTGGTGGCTATCTTTACGAAATGTCACAGTGGTACCCACGCATGGGCGCTTACACCGACTATGAAGCGTGGACAGCCAAAGAATTTCTTGGCTCTGGTGAGTTTACACAGGAATTTGGTGATTTTGACGTAACACTCACTGTTCCAGCGGATCATGTAGTTGCTTCTACCGGCGTTCTTCAAAACCCTGACGACGTTCTTACCGACGAGCAGCAGGAACGCCTGGAACAAGCGAAAACAGCGGAACGTCCGGTCTATATCGTGACGCCGGCTGAAGCTCTTGAGAATGAGCAAGAAGGCACAAACGATACTGCAACATGGAACTTCAAAGCCGAAAATGTCCGTGACTTTGCTTGGGCATCAAGTCGTAAGTTTGCATGGGATGCCAAAGGATATAATCAAGGCGGCACCGTACAGCCTTTCGTGATGGCTATGTCCTTCTTCCCGAAAGAAGGTGGCGAGCTTTGGGAAAAATATTCTACCGAAGTTGTGATCCACACAATGGAAGTCTATAGCCGCGTATCATTCGATTACCCTTACCCGATGGCCATTTCCGTAAATGGACCAGTGGGCGGTATGGAATATCCGATGATCACCTTTAACGGTCCACGTACAATCCTTCATGATGACGGTACCCGCACCTATACTGCCGCCGAGAAGGAATTCCTGGTTGGCGTGGTGATCCATGAAATCGGCCATATTTATTTCCCAATGACCGTGAATAGTGACGAACGTCAATGGACATGGATGGACGAAGGTATCAACAGTTATCTTGATAGTATCGCCACCCGTGAATGGGACTATGATATGGGCTCAACCGAGCCACGCGATATCATCGATTATATGAAATCACAAAACCAGACACCGCCGATGACACAATCTGACAGCGTTCTTCGTCTTGGCCCCAACGCCTACACAAAACCGGCTGTTAGCTTAAATATCCTCCGGGAAACCATTCTTGGCCGCGATCTATTTGATTTCGCCTTTAAGGAATATTCCCGCCGCTGGATGTTTAAACGCCCGACACCGTCCGATTTCTTCCGCACCATGGAAGAAGCGTCAGGTGTTGATCTCGACTGGTTCTGGCGTGGTTGGTATTATACCACGGATCATGTGGATATTTCCCTCGATCATATATATCAGATGCGTCTTGATACCAAAGATCCGGATATTGATTATGCCCGTCGCCGCGACGAATTTAATCAAAAACCCGGTTCGCTTTATATTACCCGCAATATAGAAGAAGGCATGCGCTCATGGGTGCAACGTAATCCTGATGTTCGTGATTTCCACGACGAAAATGACCAGTTCACCGTCACCAATAAGGAAAGAAATACGTACACAGAATTTCTTAAAGGATTGGATGACCGCGAACGCCGCGAATTTGAACGCGCCTTGGAAGAAGACAAGAATTACTATGTTCTTGAATTTTCTAACAAGGGCGGCCTTGTGATGCCAATCCTGCTTGAATTCACCTATACGGACGGCTCAACAGAATTTATGAACATCCCGGCCGAAATTTGGCGCCGCAATCATCTTTCTGTTAAAAAACTGTTTGTACTTGATAAAGAACTTGCCGGTGTCACCATCGATCCGCGCTGGGAAACTGCCGACGTTGATATTGAAAACAATCATTATCCACGCCGCATCATCCCAAGCCGCATCGAAGCTTATAAGCGCCCACCACGCACCGGCCTTAAGCAACGTGATATCATGCATGATATTAAGACCGAGCTTAAAAAGGAAGATGACAAAGAAGATAACTAATGAAAAAATTAATTGTCTTGGTCGCTATGATCACGGGCGTATTTATTACGCCCGTTTTCGCACATCAACAACGCGCCGCCATTACCAAAGTTCTGTTTAACAAGAACACCGGCAACCTCGAAGTCATGCACCGCTTTTATCTGCATGACACTGAACATGCGGTGCAGATGCTGTTTGATAAAAAAGCCGATATTAGAAACTCCGCCGAAACCCGGGAACTGTTTGCAAATTATGTCGCGCAGCGCTTTGCCATCAAACCGCTTAACGGTGAAGAACTGAAACTAATCCCGGTTGGTCATGAAATAGAACGGATATATTTTTGGGTTTACCAGGAAGTCAAAGCCCCCGAAAATATTGAGGGCCTGACCATGATCCACAATGCCCTTCGCGACATCTGGACCGATCAGGTCAACACCGTCAACGTTGAAGGACGCGGCGACCTAAGGACCGCCACATTCGAAGGCGAGGTAGAACTATTATCAGTAGAGTTTAATAACAATGACAATTAAAGATACTCTGCTTGGCCGCAGTGAGCATAAATGCGAACTTTGCAGCGCCACCGACGCACTTGACGTTTTCGAAGTCGGCCCGGACAGTGACGGCAGTGCCGACCAATGCGCCCTGCTCTGTGATATTTGTCGCCACCCCGAAAAATCAGACGTACATCATTGGCGTTGTCTTGCGGATAGTATGTGGACCCCTGTCCCGGCTGTGCAAGTCCTTGCCTGGCGAATGCTCAACCAGCTCACTGATGAAGCATGGGCCAGAGAGCTTCTAGATTTGCTTTATCTTGAAGATGACGTTGCCGCATGGGCCGCGGCGGGCAAACCAAGCGCAGAAGATGCAGAACAGGACGAGCTAATACACATGGATAGCAACGGCGTACAAATCTTCGCAGGCGATACCGTCGTGCTGATCAAAGACTTAAATGTCAAAGGCGCTGGCTTCACCGCAAAGCGTGGCACCGCCGTTCGCAACGTATCCCTTGATCCCAATAACGAAAAACACATCGAAGGCCGCGTTGAAGGTCAACACATCGTCATTCTCACGGAATTTGTGAAGAAAAAGTAACACGATGACCGTTGACGAAAACGCCAAATCGCCTCTGAACGCGAATTCTAGGGAAACAACAATACGATAACCTATTGATATAATTTGATTTTTTATATATAGAATCCCAAAACCTAGGTTTTTTGACTGAAACCACCAAAAACACGTCAAAATCCCCCCAAAACGCGTTAAAACCTTGTTAAGGTTAACGCTTAACCATGCCTGCTTACCCTTTAACCCCTTGTTTTTAAGCGATTAATAAATAATTAACGAATAAGCTTGCCCTTTCATTTTTTAAGCATATATTCCCATGAAATTTTTGAAACATGAGTAATTATGCTATGAAAAAATTCGCCGCTCCACTGTTCGCTCTGTCCCTTATCAGTTGCGCAACAGATCTTCAGCCACAAACGGCTCTGGATAGTTCAAGCCTTGATATTGTTCCCCAAAATGGCTTTGTTGCCGTCTCCGTGGAAAGCGACGATGGTTTTTATGCGCTGAATTTTGCTAAAATTGATCCAAGTAGCTGTCATGTGACCGATACGGTGTCCTTTAACGAGCGCACCTATAAGCGCGGCGTAAACGGCGATACACACATTGTTGATAGCTTTGAGCCCGGTGTGTGGGTTGTTGGTGGCACAACGTTTGTCGACGGCAAACAAAAAACAATCACTAATTTTGAAGGCTACGCTCTCGCCTTTCGTGTTGAGCCGGGTGAATTTATCCATGTGGGTAAACTTCTTCTCTCCATCGGCGAAAGTACTATTGAAGCACCAGAAGCAGCAAGCCTCGCAAACTATGTGGCACTCAACACAGACATCACCATGGAAGCAACCGCCGTTTCCCCGTGGCTGACACCATACTCACACAATACCAACCACCCGGTTCCCGGCTGTAATCCACTGCCGCAAGGTCATGTGTAACCAAAAAGTCATGTATAAGAACTAAACGAACACCATTCTTCATCTTCTTGACCACAATCAATGCGGCTGGCCCGCTGATGCGCTACAATACCCTTCGACTAAAACCTCAATGATCAAAGGAGTAGTAGCTATGGCGACCAACCCACCACCAGGCGATGGCCACAGAAATGGTGCTGTAAAAGGCCGTTCTCAAACCAAAACCCCCTACGGCAATTATGTTAAAAGGGACAAAGAAACCGGCAAATTCATGGACGTAAAAACCACCGACAAAACCCCGTTTAAAGGCGTAAGAAAAGAGAAGTAACAGCCTCACACGTCCCAAGCATTTGTACTCCCACCAGGCGCGTACGTCCGCCTGTCAATTTTCTTCGACATTTCCAAGTCGGCCCTGCCCCCGCACCCGCTCCACCGTGAAGGCGCCGTAAGCCTAGGCGCCGAGGGGGGATCGCGCGAGCTGCCCATAGATTATTGGCGGGAACTCAAGTAGTGAGCGAACAGCGAACGATAGTTCCCCCCTCAAGTAAAAATGAGCCGGCGCCTGAGGCGAGACTAAAAACTCCTTCAAAAAAATATCTCTTGACATTATTGGGACCCGCTATGACCTTTTTAGGTTAATAGAGAGTAGTGTATTCCAGACATGTCTCTCCCTTTTTTATCCAAATCACCAGAATCCTCCTGACCTCGCAGTCTGAGGATTTTTTTTAATCCAACTTATGTCAAAAAGGAGCTTTAAAATGAGCAATCAATATCTTATGCAAAAAAATCTAGCCGAGCTTAGTCGCATCGAAGCGATACTGCGCCATCAACCCAACATCACTGCCCGCAGTATAATGTCCACTCAGCACGTCAAATTGGTTGAGGAACAAAAAAGATTACAAAAGCAAATTAAGCAAGACAGTTTTGCTGCCGGCCTTCAAAACCCACTCGAATCAAATCAATCATTGAGAGATAATAAAAACTATGTTACAAATAATAGTATGCATAACTTACAACAAAATAATTCAATAAATACAAATCGATTTGCCTTTGCCCTACTTGCCAATCAGGATCAGCAAACGCCACCAGAACGGGATAATCAAGTCCCCTCCGCTGAACGCCAAGCCGCCTGCGAAGCGCTCAAGCCAAACGGGTGTGGCGGAAAGGGAGTACTGAAAGGAAACTGGATACCAGACTTTCCCAGCCGTTTTGACTTCACGCAAGCGTGCAATAATCATGACAGAAACTATTCGACCTTGGGATTTGGATTTGATCGTGCGAACAATGTATTTCTTCAAGACATGTTAGCTGTACTCCCGGTGAAAAAAATTCGGCACACAAAATCTGGAAAGATGATTGAATTTGTTGAAAAGCCAGATGCAGTGGCGAGAAATTACTATAATTATGTCACTAACAACGGACGGCCATTCTATGATGACGCGCAAAGAAATGCTTACATTTGCAAGTATGGTAAGAGGCCAGATTAGATGATGGTGATAATACTTACAATAATAGGAACGGTGTTATTCAGTTTTATCATTGCACTATATACCAATCGTGCCATCGTGGCCTACATCGCATCGCTAGCTATCGTCCACCTGATTTATTTTATTCAAAGTGAATTGACCGATGTTGCTCCCGAACCATTTGCACCTCTCGCAAATATTATTCTCACATTTGTGGTCATTGGAAGCGCATTCATCGGGCACATGTTATGGGTAATTTACTGTTTGAAAACCGGAAAAAATGTCATCGATATTGATGATTTAAAGTGATCGGAGGCCGGAAAGGCCAGTCTCTCCTATATAATCATGCTTGTTGCCGTTAACGGCCTTAGCATCGCTCAGGAATTAACCTCCAGCGGTTATATCACTGACTGGTGGCCGGTTGCCTATTTTTTTCTAAATTTCTACCTGCACATAGGCTGCGTCCTCGGTCTCGCGCTCTGGTATTATTTAGACCAAAAGAAAAAAGCTAAAAAGTGATTACCCGAAAACCAAAACCTCCCCATATACAACCCAACCAGGCGCGTACTCCACCCGGTTCCCGGCTGTAATCCACTACCGCAAGGTCATGTGTGATTAAAAGAAGCGTATAACGCTGTCTTAAAAATCACCCTTCATCACCGATCTTGGGATGCGGCGCAGTACAAAATTACGCCGCATCATCGCAGGTCGGCGCTTCATGGAACCTTGCCTGCCCATTCAATGCATCCTTTTTTATGTCAGATTGAGTTTGATTTGAATTAGATACAAAAAAAGGCGCCAAAGGCACCCTGATATCTGGAAATGTTTGAATTTCGGGGAAAAGATTCCGATCCCGCAAAATGCGAGCCCGCCAGTCTTCAAATGAAATTCGACTATTCCGACGTCCGTATGTTGCTTTACTCATAAAGCGATACCTCTTCAGTTGTTTATTCGCACCTCACCTATAGCCAACAACTGTTACACCTATATGACACATGAGAAAAAGAAGCCCAACAACACCAACCTTTATTATACTCCAACCAGGCGCGTACCCCGCCCCATCCGCACAAACCACCCTCAAAAGTCGGCCCCACTCCAAAAAGCCCCCCGCCGTGAAGGCGCCGTAAGCCTAAGCGCAAGCGCCGGCGCCTGAGGCCGGACAAATAAAGCAAAGCTCCGTGAATAAATCTTGAAAGTTATGCTCCTGTTGCAAGTTGGAAGTTCGATTGTATCTGACCCCACTGTTACTAATTGTATAATTAACTACGTACGATATAGTCACAGCAGAAATTTTTGAGAGTAGTTTATGCTGAACAAAAAACAGAAATCCAAGGTAATGGAAGCAAGCGTCATCATTGGTATCATGTCGATGATATTTGCGCTAACAATCGGATTTACGGCCGATGGTCCGCTCCGACCCAATGCATTTATTATGGGCGGCTTAATCGGTGCATATATAGGTTTCGCAGGACTTCCATATCTCGACAAGAAATATAAACCTCATCCTTGGATTTGCGCATTTTTGGCTGCTGCTGCGGCATTTATGTGGGCCTTTAATTCTGATACTGAACTTATTTGGGCAATCTTAAGTATCTGTGTTTGTTTTGTTTTCGGATTTTTTGCACCTAGATGGGCCAAACATTTGTAACCTTCATCAAAATGGTGAAGAGATTTTGGTATTTATGATCCAGACCGAAGCCCCTCTGGGCTGAGGCAAGGGCGACCGCCCGCCGCGAACTTTTTCGCGCAAGCCAAGCGCCGAGGGGGGAGTGCGCGAGCACGGGGGGAGCTCAAGTAGTGAGCGCGAGCGAACGATAGTTCCCCCCTCAAATAAAAATGAGCCGGCGCCTGAGGCAAAACTAAAAACCTTAGT
>CAXBLS010000105.1:0-12436 GCA_963976585.1 uncultured Kordiimonadaceae bacterium | reverse complement strand
CTTCGAGAGCCATTTGCGATGCGATGCGTGTCGCGGGGCCAACCGGATTTTCGGCAAGGCCTTTTTTATAAGCATTGAGTGCCGGGACAAGCTCGCTCGGCAGATCTTTGTTAAGACGGCGATTAAAGTCCGCTTTAACATCTTCAGAAAGAGCATCAAATCTATCTTTCCAAGCGGAGGAAACGCTTACGTTCCTAGCGCCGGCTTTGCGCCAGGCGCCAAGAACTTCATCCGGAACAACAAATGGCTCATATGGCCAATCAAGGAATTTGCGCGCGGCTGCGATTTCTTCATCTCCCAGCGGGGCGCCGTGGGTGGCCGATGTGCCGCCCTTGTTTGGGGCGCCGTAACCGATGGTTGTTTTACAAGCAATCAGTGACGGACGATCATCACTTTTTGCCGCTTCAATGGCTGCGGCGACGGCGTCCATGTCGTGGCCATCAACGGCCTGAGTATGCCAGTTTGAGGCTTCAAAACGCATGAGTTGATTATCGGAAACGGTCATATCAGTACCGCCATCAATACAGATGCTGTTATCATCCCAAAGAACGACAAGTTTTCCGAGCTTTAAATGTCCAGCCTGAGATATGGCTTCATGGGAGATGCCCTCCATAAGGCAGCCATCGCCGGCGATCACATAGGTATGATGGTCGATCACGTCACCCATACGCGCAGCACTTAGTTTTTCGGCGGCGGCAAGTCCAACAGATGTCGCAAGCCCCTGTCCCAGTGGCCCGGTAGTCATTTCAATACCTGGGGCTTCACCAAATTCAGGATGGCCAGCGCATGGCTGATGAAGTTGGCGAAATTTTTTAATATCGTCGATGGTTGGGTTCTTATATCCGGTCAGATAAAGAAGTGAATAAATAAGCATCGAGCCATGACCCGCTGAGAGGATAAAGCGGTCGCGATCTGGCCATTCTGGCCAATTGGGATCGAATTTCATGAATTTGGTGAAAAGAACCGTGGCCGCATCGGCCATTCCCATTGGCATTCCGGGGTGCCCGGATTTAGCTGCCTGAACCGCATCCATGCTGAGAGCACGAATTGCATTGGCCATCTTCTTGTCTGACGCTGTCATTTTAGTAAAACACAACCTTATAGTATTAATTAAAAATAGCCCCGAATATTTACGGGGTAATAAGCTAACAATATCGACCTGATAATTAACAAGCGCACAATGGACTTTCTAGGCCTCAGGGTCAATATTGTATTGCTAAAAAGTGCAGTTTTTGTGCGATCTTTTTATTTTTTTTGATTGATTTTATATTTCTACAGCTTTTTGGTGGATTTTTTCTTCAAAATGTTGCTAATCTCGTGGTTCGCGAAAATGGGCAAATACCAAGTTGGGACTTATAATGGTCGAAAAAGAAAAAAGATTATCCGCAGATAAAACTGTCATGGCACTCGAAGAAGTGCTTGCAAGGCTAGAACGTGCCATTTTATCAAAACAGGCAAAAAACAAGTCAGGATCTAGTGAGCAGGCAGATTTTATCAATCAGCTCGAGAAAGAAAACCGCGCTCTTTCCCGTGAGCTTGAAGTGGCAAGGGACAATGTTGAGAAGCTTGAAGAGCGCCTAGAGAGAGTAGAAGAGGCTGGCGACTCGGCGGAAAAAGAAATTGGCCTCATGATCCGGCAGCTCGATAGCCTGATTGCAGAGCAAAACGTACAATAATCAGGGACAGAATTTATGGGACAAGTATCGGTTAATTTCAACAATCAAGAGCATCACCTCGCCTGTCAGGACGGCGGTGAGGAGCGCTTAAAAATGCTCGCTGATTATATCGATCAGCGCGCAAATGGTCTTGTGGACCGCATGGGACCAGTTGGTGATATTCGTCTTCTTCTGATGACGGCAATTATGATTGCGGATGAACTTCATGACCTCAACGACGGCGAGCTGCCATCAAATGCGGAAGCAGAGGCCGAAGTAAAACGTATGGATGTGGCCATGGGTAAAGCGGTGCTTAGAATAGAAGAGCTGGCAAGAAACCTTGAAGCTTAATCAATTCCCCAAAGCGGCGTATATTTTTTATTCATATCTATTAAGTCATATTATTTTCTGACATATTTTAAATCGTCAGATCATTAAAATCACCTGATTTTTTGACTAAAACGCAGGATAATGCAAACTTGACATTGCCGAGCGGCCCAAGAAGCCTTACATAATAGGTGCGGGTTCTGTTTTGTTAGTGGCTCATTTTATCCCCGGGGCGATAATTCTCCTTTGGGAGCTGCCTCTGTCAGGGCCGTGGCCTTGTTATCGCGGTGCCCACCTATACGTATTAGGTTCTGGAGGATATAAAACAGTCACGGCAAAACGGTCCCGCACCCGATATTTTAAGTAAAGTTTAAAGATGTCCGAAAAAAAATCACAACGTGAACAATCCCTAAAATTACGCGATCAGGCCCACGTCCAAGACGATGGTATGGCCGCGCGGAAAATTACTGCGCAAATTATTATGCTGCCTGAACTTGATGAGGTTCGAAACATATCGGGGTATATTCCAATTCGAAGTGAAGTGGATTGCATGGTGATCCTCAAAGCGCTTCATGCAGCGCAGTTTCCCATTTGTCTACCATCTATTACGGACCGCGACAAACCTTTGGAATTTCGGGCTTGGGATATGCGCACGGAATTGCAGGACGGACCCTTTAAAACCAAACAATCGACAGGCCAGATTGTAGCACCAGCAGTACTGCTGGTGCCGCTTGTTGCTTTTGATGGTCATGGAGCGCGTCTTGGTTACGGCGGTGGCTATTATGATCGGACATTGCAAACTTTAAGAGCCGAAAACCCGGATCTGGTGACGATTGGAATTGCCTATGACGATCAAAAGCTTGCGAGCGTACCTACGGATGGTTATGATCAGTCGCTGGACATGGTGGTAACCGAAAAAACAACATACAGGTTTAAATAAGTGAAAATTGTTTATCTAGGCGATTTGGTCGGCCGTGCCGGTCGAAAAATAGTTGCTGAAAAATTGCCTGAAATTCAGGAAAAATTAAAACCCGATGCGATTGTCGTAAACGGCGAAAATGCGGCGGCAGGATTTGGTATAACTGAAAAAATTGCCAAAGAATTATTCGAGCTTGGTATTGATGTTATTTCGACAGGAAATCATGTTTGGGATCAAAAGGACACCAAAAGATACATCAACACCGAACCACGTATGATCAGGCCGATTAACTACCCTGAAGGGACGCCCGGTAAGGGGGCGGTTTTGGTCGAAGATAAACGTGGTCGTGGTATCCTTGTGATCAATGTCATGGGACGGATATTTATGGATCCGCTCGACGATCCCTTTAAGGCCGTGAATAACGAACTCAAAAAACATCAACTTGGGGCGACCGTGAAATTCATTTTGGTTGATATCCACGCCGAAGCAACGTCGGAAAAGATGGCCATGGGCCAGTTTCTTGATGGACGAGCGTCACTGGTGGTCGGCACCCATAGTCATATTCCGACTGCGGACGCGCAGATTTTTGACGGCGGCACCGCCTATCAAACCGACGCTGGCATGTGCGGTGATTATAACAGTGTGATCGGTATGGATAAGGTAGAGCCTATAAACCGCTTTACCAAAAAATTGCGTGGTGATCGCTTTTCACCGGCACTTGGTGATGGTACCCTTTGCGGTGTATTTGTGGAGACCGATGACAAAACCGGTCTGGCAAAACGTATTGAGCCAATCCGAATGGGTGCGCGTCTAAAAGAAACTTTTCCGTCAATTTCATAAAAAATGATTCACAAACGCGCCCCCTTGCTTTATCAAGGTTCTGTAAAGCGATTTAAGACGTTACAAGCCCTTTTGGGACTTCATAAGAGAGAAGAAGATGGCAGGTCATTCAAAGTTTAAAAATATTATGCACAGAAAAGGCGCGCAAGATAAAAAGCGCTCCGGATTATTCAGTAAATTATCAAAAGAAATTACTGTTGCAGCGAAGATGGGTGGCCCTGACCCGGATTCAAATGCGCGTTTGCGCCTCGCCATACAAAACGCGCGTTCTCAAAGTATGCCAAAAGACAATATTACCCGTGCGATTAGCAAATCAGAAGCAGGTGATAGCGCCAATTATGATGAAATCCGCTATGAAGGATTTGGACCTGGTGGAACAGCAATTATCGTTGAAAGCCTAACAGATAACCGCAACCGCGCCGCAACCGATATCCGCACAGCATTTGCCAAAAATGGTGGTAACATGGGCGAAAGCGGCAGCGTGGCTTACCAATTTGATCATGTGGGTGAAATTATTTTCGAAGACAGCAAAATATCCGCTGATGATATGTTTGAACAGGCCCTAGAAGCTGGCGCAGACAATGTTGAAAGCGATGATGATGTTCATGAGATTACCTGCGCTATGGAAGATTTGAACGCTGTTTCGACGTCCCTGGCTGAGACGACAGGCGAGGAGCCAAAATCAACAAAGCTCATTTGGAAAGCGCAAAACACCATTGAGCTTGACTTAAACAGCGCAACAACGTTGATGAAGATGATTGATGCGCTCGAAGATCTTGATGATGTGCAAAATGTATACGGTAATTATGAAATTCCTGACGACGTGATGGAGAAGCTCGGCGCGTGACCAATGCACGGCAACGATTGGTGGGGTTTGATCCCGGTCTACGAAAAACCGGTTGGGGTATTATTGACGTTGAAGGTTCCCGATTAAGTCATGTGGCAAACGGTACAATAAAAACGGATAACGTGCTTTCACTAGCTGAACGGCTTGTCCAGCTTTATGATGGGCTGAGCCAGGTGATTGCCGATTGGCAGCCTGTATCGGCCGCCGTTGAAGAAACATTCGTTAACAAGAACCCAAATTCAACCTTAAAACTGGGACAGGCGCGGGGTATCTCGCTTTTGGTGCCAGCAATGGCGGGGCTTCCGGTCGCGGAATATTCGCCCAACCATATTAAAAAGTCGGTTGTTGGTTCAGGACATGCTGGAAAAGAACAGGTCAAGGCAATGTTGGGAATTTTACTTCCTGGCATTACGATAAACGGCGAAGATGCCGGTGATGCGCTCGCGGTGGCCATATGTCACGCCCATAGTGGCGGCGCCCATGGCCGGCTCTCAGAAGCCATTGGAAAGTCTGGAATTACGGGCAGTGGTGCACAAATTATAATGAAGGGGACAAGATAGTGATCGCTAAACTCCGCGGAGTACTCGACAGTTTTGGTGAAGACTGGTGTATCATTGATGTTGGTGGCGTTGGCTATCATGTTTTTTGCTCGTCGCGTACACTCAATAATCTAAATGGATTGGGTGAAGAAGTAACGCTTTTCATTGAGACGCATATTCGTGAAGACCATTTCCATCTGTTCGGTTTTTCCAGCGAACTGGAACGTGACTGGTTCAGACTCGTGCAAACCGTGCAGGGTGTAGGCGCGAAAGTGGCACTGGCCATTCTTTCAGTCGTTGGTCCGGACGAGCTTTCAAATTCTATTGCTGCTCAGGATAAAACCGTGGTTGGTCAGGCCAGCGGTGTCGGACCAAAACTTGCGACCAGAATTATCCACGAACTCAAAGATAAAGTGGCCAAATTTGCGATCGCACCAGTTAAAACAGGTGACGGTTCGCCGGCTCGCTCATCCGCTTTGGGTGACGCCGTCTCGGCGCTCTCAAATCTGGGCTATAAACAAGCCGAAGCTTACACGGCGGTTTCAAAAGCCTTAAATGATGGCGCGGAAGATGATGTTCAGACATTGATCAGGCTCGGACTTAAGGAGCTTGGTAAATGAGCGACTTTAATGATCAAGGTGTCGAAGACCGTATCATAAGTGGTAGCGAAATGCAGGGTGATTTTGATACTTCGCTTCGTCCGGCGACGCTCGGCGAATTTATCGGGCAACGCAAAGCTTGTGATAATCTGAAAGTCTTCATTGAAGCCGCAAAAGCACGCGGAAAAGCTCTTGATCATGTCCTTTTCTTTGGGCCACCCGGACTCGGAAAAACCACACTCGCACAAATTATGGCCCGGGAACTTGGGGTCAACTTCAGGGCAACTGCTGGGCCGGTGATTACGAAATCCGGTGATTTGGCGGCACTGCTGACCAATCTTGAAGAGAATGATATTCTATTCATTGATGAAATTCACCGTCTTAGCCCGGCAGTTGAGGAAATCCTATATCCGGCCATGGAAGACTTTCATCTTGATCTGATTATCGGTGAGGGGCCAGCGGCTCGTTCCGTACGTATTGATTTGCCGCCTTTTACATTGGTTGGCGCGACAACAAGGTCGGGGCTTTTAACGACCCCTCTACGGGATAGGTTCGGCATCCCAACCCGGCTCAATTTTTATGAACCGGAAGATCTTGAAAAAATTGTCAGTCGTGCAGCGCGTGTGCTCGGGGTTGAAATGGCTGGTGACGGCGCTCTGGAAATCGCCCGACGAGCACGCGGGACACCGCGAATTGCAGGAAGGTTACTGCGCAGGGTAAGTGATTTTGCCCTTGTCGCCGGAAGCGGTCCGATAAATGCGGATATAGCGGACAGCGCTCTTAAAAGATTGGAAGTGGATGCACGCGGCCTTGATGCTATGGATCATAGATATTTGAAATGCATCGGCGAAAGTTATGGCGGCGGACCGGTCGGTATTGAAACGCTGGCGGCGGCACTGAGCGAGCCACGAGATGCAATCGAAGACATCATCGAGCCTTATTTGATGCAGATGGGACTGGTGCAACGCACGCCGCGCGGGCGCATGTTATCATCGCAGGCTTTCGATCATATTGGCCTTAAGACACCTAAGAATTTTGATGCTGCACAACTCGAAATGCTGGAAAATGAGACAAAAAAGTAAAAATGACTGAAATTTCGCCACATTCTGGATTTATAAAAGACGCTATACACCATTTTCCACTGCGTGTTTACTATGAAGATACAGATGTGGGGGGCGTGGTCTACTATGCCAATTACCTTAAATTTATGGAGCGGGCACGCTCTGAAATGCTGAGAGTTCTTGGTATTGATCAAAAGGAAATGTTAGATTATAACAAGCCCGAAGATGTAAGCTTTGTCGTAAGGCGCGCGGAACTTGACTTTAACCAGTCGGCCGAATTTGATGATCACTTGATGGTCACAAGCGAAATAATAAAGCTTGGCGGCGCGAGCCTCGTGATAAAGCAGGATATCATGAGAAATGATGAAACTCTTGTAAGCGGTAACATAAAGATTGCCGCAATCGGTAGAGACGGTAATCCGAAAAGATTACCAGTAGGATTAAGAAAAAAATTAGAATTAAAAGATTAAAGTATATTTTTTAGGGAATAGGAATGGCACAAGAAATAACACCAAGTGCGGTCGGGGCAGTAGAAGCAATTGATTTGGGCGGAACAGCACCGGACTTTTCATTTTTCGGCATGTTTTGGCAGGCTGATTTTATTGTTCAGGGCGTGATGATTGTTTTGCTCGGCGCTTCGGTTTGGTGCTGGGCGATTATCTGGGATAAATATAAACGTCTACGCAATGTACGAGCGCGCGCCGACGAATTTGAGAGCGAGTTCTGGTCGGGTAACAGTCTTGAAGACCTCTATGAGCGCACTCGTCATAATCCGGATCACCCGCTGGCGATGCTTTTTGTATCGGCCATGCGCGAATGGCAAAGATCATCGGCCACGAGCACCGGTAAAATTGCCATGGGCACACAGGAAAGAATTTACCGGGTCATGCAGGTGACGGTAAGCCGTGAAATGGAACGCCTGGAACACTATTTAAGTGTACTTGCCACCGTCGGTTCAACGGCACCGTTTGTTGGGCTTTTTGGAACCGTGTGGGGCATTATGAACAGCTTCCAGTCGATCGCGTCGTCAAATAATTCTTCCCTTGCAGTTGTGGCGCCCGGCATTGCCGAAGCTCTTGCTGCAACGGCTATGGGCCTTGTGGCGGCGATCCCGGCTGTGGTTGCTTATAACTATCTTTCAAATGAAATCGGTCGTTACGCCAATAGACTTGAAAGTTTCGCCGAGGAATTTGGCACAATACTTTCGCGCCAAATGGATGAGGAGTAGCATTAATGCAGATGCACGGGACAGGTGGCAATGGTCGCCGCACAGGATTTTCAAAACGTCATAAGCAAATGAGCGATATTAACGTAACGCCCTTTGTTGACGTGATGCTTGTTCTGTTGGTGGTTTTCATGGTGACCGCGCCGCTGCTAACGGTCGGCGTGCCTATTGACCTACCTAATTCACAGGCAAACAACCTGCCGGAAAATGACACCCCGCTATCGATCACCATTGATGGTGACGGCAATATTTATCTGCAGGACGAACAAGTGGACCTTAATCAGATGGTCGCACGGATCACGGTGATTTTTGAAAACCGCAAAGAAGATCGTATCTATGTCCACGGTGATCAGGGGGTAAATTACGGCCGCGTCATGGAAGTGATTGGGCTGCTTAACGGCAACGGGTTTTCCCGTGTCGCAATGGTTACGGACCCGCCAAGGTAAGAAAATATGAAAAACGCACTGATCATATCCGGAGTTTTCCATGTCGCATTGCTGGTAACAGCGGCGATGGATATCCCGTGGTTTGACAGTGTCGAAGATTCTGAAATGGTGATTATTCCGGTTGAGATTTTACCGTTTGCCGAAGAAACCAAAACCATGGAAATTGCCAAACTTCCAGACGCAGAAAGAGAAAAGCCAAAGCCGCCAGAGCGGCAAGTAGAACGACGCGCTGAGCTGCCGCCACCACCGCCAAATATGCCGTCAACTATGCCACTACCAAATGCGGCAGAGAAGCCGGCAGATAAGCCCAAAACACCGGTAAAAAGGGCCGCTGCACCACAAATAAGTCAGCGCGCCAAGCCAAAACCACCAAGCAGATATAGCGCCGACCGTATCGCCCAGCTTCTTAATAAAGTACCCGAAAAGGAAAGCATCACTGAACGTCTCACTGATCGGTTTGGACCACAGGAACAACAGGCAACCTCACTTGATGTGCAGCGTCAGACCATGTCGATCAGCGCCGCCATACAGAAAAAAATTGAAGACCAGTGCTGGAACCCACCATCTGGTGCGTTGGACGCTGGCAGCCTTAAAGTCAGGGTCAGCATGTATCTGACCCCTGATGGGAAGTTGGCACGGCCACCAGTGGCCGATGATTACGCCCGTATGGCCGGATCCATGAAGGTGGCTGCTGATAGCGCACTTAGGGCAGTTCGTATGTGTGCGCCTTATAGCGATTTAAAACTGCCGCAAGAAATGTATGATCAATGGCGGGAAGTGATCCTTAATTTCGATCCTTCTGGTATGGTAGGTTAATAAAGTATTTGATATTAAACGGAGATAAAAAGTGAAATTGCTTAAGATTTTGATAGTGTCCCTAGTTGGAATGATTTCTGCGAGCCTCCCCGCTCATGCGGTGATTGAAATTGATATCACCCGTGGTAATGTGCAGCCATTGCCAATCGCTATCACACCGCTGGCAGGAAGTGGCGATGCCATGACAACGGCAGGGTCAGTGATGCAAATCGGTCAGCAAATCGCGCAGGTGGTCACTGCCGATCTTGAGAGGTCAGGCCTTTTTAGTGCCATAGATCCACGTGCTTTTATCAACGCTGGAAATGCCAGCGTCGCACCGCAATTTGCCAACTGGCGTGCCGTCGGCGCGCAGGCCCTTGTGACCGGAACCGCCGTTCTTGAAGAAGACGGTCGCGTCCGTGTTGAATTTCGACTTTGGGATGTGCTTGCCGGCAGCCAAATGACAGGGCTTAGATATTTCACGGCCCCGAGGAACTGGCGCCGTATAGCCCATTTGATATCCGATGCGATCTATAAGCGCCTAACTGGTGAAGACGGATATTTTGATACCCGCATCGTTTATATCTCTGAAAGCGGTCCATACCTTGACCGCATCAAGCGCCTGGCTATCATGGATCAGGACGGATATAATCATAAATTCCTTACCGACGGATCTTACATGGTTCTCAACCCTCGTTTTTCACCAACGTCACAGGAAATTACTTATCTCTCCTACTATAACGATATACCGCGTGTTTATCTGTTTGACATCGAAACTGGTAAAACGGAAATGCTCGGTGAATTTGAGGGGATGACCTTTGCGCCGCGCTTTTCGCCGGACGGTAAAAAAGTGATCATGTCAAAGGCGGAACGCGGCAACTCAGACATCTTCGCCATGGAACTGGCAACAAGGCGTATTGAGCGACTGACAACTCATTCAGCCATTGACACCAGTCCGAGCTACTCGCCCTTCGGTCGTTATATTACGTTTAACTCTGACCGTGGCGGCTCGCAGCAGCTTTACGTTATGGATGCGGACGGCAGTAATATCAAACGGATCAGCTTTGGAACTGGTCTTTATGCCACACCAGTATGGTCACCGCGCGGCGATCTTATTGCCTTTACCAAACAGACCGGTGGAAAATTTTATATTGGCGTCATGAGACCAGACGGAACCGGGGAGCGAATTCTTACCGAAAGTTTCTTCGAAGAGGGGCCAACATGGTCGCCAAATGGTCGTGTTCTCATGTATTACCGCAAATATCCATATGATAACCGCGGTGGTGGTGGTGATACCCAATTATGGTCCATCGACCTGACTGGTTACAATGAAAGACAGGTTCTTACGCCACTTGATGGATCAGACCCTGCCTGGTCGCCGTTAATGGAATGATAATAAATAGGGGATAATATGCGTAAATAGTTGGTATTATCCCGCTAAATAGCTAGTTTTGTTGCTTGATTCCTCGGTTGTCTACGTTTATAGTCAAGATAATTATATGGGTCGAGGGATTGTATGATTGATTGCGCGTGTCAATTCTTATGGGGAATGACAGTAGTTTTTGGAAAAAATAAAAAGATATATATGTGAAGGATCACTAAATGCAGAATAAATTCTATGCAAAATTTTTAATAATGATCGGGGCAGCGCTGATTTTGAGTGCTTGTGCAAATACTGGCGGCGATGATGCGCCTGTAATGTCAGATCCGGTAGAAGATACAACTCCACCACCACCACCGCCAGCACCTGTTGTTGAAGTCGACAGACTTGACCCGCTTTCACAAGAAGCGCTTGATCAGGTTATGGGCGGAATGACCGGTTCAACTGTTAACTTCGCATATGACCGTTATGATGTCGATGCGACAGCACGTAACATCCTACAGGCACAAGCCAACTGGATGAAAGCCAACAACGTCAACGTGATCGTTGAAGGTCACTGCGATGAGCGTGGTACACGTGAATACAACATCGCTCTTGGTGATCGCCGTGCTAACGCGGTTAAAAATTACCTCGTGGCAATGGGTGTAAGTGCATCACGTGTGCGTACAGTAAGCTACGGTAAAGAGCGTCCGATCGGAACTGATCACGCAGCAAACCGTCGCGGATACACACGCGTAAACTAATAAATAAATTATTATGAAGATGCCCGTGCGACTAACAAAAGTCATGCGGGCATTTTTTTAAGAAAAAGAAGTAGAACGGAGCACTTCATGTTGAACAAAGTTTTATCAATTATTTTGACGCTATCAATCGGCATGGTGATCTTAATATCGGCCACGGACAGCTCGTCTGCTCAATCGACCAGAGAGCGTCTTACCGCCATTGAAAAACAGCTCAATGCGATACAGCGCCGCGTCTTTACACCCGGCAGCCGTTTTCAATCCGGTGACGATAATAGCTCCAGTGGTGCGCCCACAGCAGCGAATACCTCAGGTGGCTCCGAAGGCGTATTGATCGCTGAAATTAACATCCGTATTTCCGAACTCGAAACCCAGCTCCGTCAAATGACTGGTCAGCTTGAGGAAGCAAATTTCAAGGTAACAAACCTGAGCCGCCAGCTTGAGACCATGCAAAAAGATTATGAGTTTCGCTTCACAGAGCTTGAAAGAGGCGGCGGCTCCATGCCGGCTATAGGGTCCGTATCTGTTCCAACCACTGGCGTACCAGCGGCGGCGAGCACACCGAAAGAGAAATACGACTATGCGTATAGTCTGGTTTCAAATGCTCAATATGATCAGGCTGAAGCAAGTTTTCTTGATTTTCTGCGGGAATATCCGCAGGACGCCCTCGCGGGCAATGCTCAGTACTGGCTTGGGCAAACTTATTATGCTCGCGGCAACTATGCCGATGCAACCCGCACGTTCCTTGAGGGAATGAGCAAATATCCCGAGAGCCCAAAAGCACCAGCTTATCTTCTGAAGGTGGGCATGTCCTTGAATTTGCTTGGGGAAAAGAGTGAGGCCTGCGAAGTCTACCGCGAGCTCAACGCCCGTTTCCCCGACAGTTCGGAAAATACCCGAATGCGTCCGGCAGAGGAAAGAAAAGCAGGATGCAGCTAAGCGGAAAAGATACGCTTAATCCACTTTCCAATGATGACTTTGAAAATCTCATGGGTGCCCTAGATATTGGAGCACCTTGGAGTATCGCTGTTGCCGTATCTGGTGGGGCTGATAGTCTGGCAC
>CAXBLS010000104.1:0-12456 GCA_963976585.1 uncultured Kordiimonadaceae bacterium | reverse complement strand
GGCTGAGGATCATCAGAAAGATATATCCACGCAACGGTGAGGGTGATCATAAAAATGACCAATCCCCACGCTAGTCTCAACGGACTAACTATCCGCTGCCGTGTTGCCGTTTTTAATTCTGGTTCACCTGCCATTGAGTTCCACTCTAAACCTAGTTTGCTTAGTTGTTTCTAGCGATTGACATGCCGCGAATGAGGTTCAGTGCGAAGTTGAGCTGATAGTCATCTTGCGCGGTTGTCATGCGCTGTGTGACCTCTTCTTCCTCTTCTGCTTTTACCTCTTGCCCGGCTTCCCCCAGGGGACTACCCACTTCACCATCCTCAGCGCTACCGTCTTGCTCAGTGTCATTGATTTGCTCCGCTTCATCATCTTGTGAGGCATTCGGATTAGCAAGGCTTCCTCGCAGGCCGGCTTCCGTGCGACGGCTTTCGACGGCTTCAGTGTCCTCGAGATGCAGCTGCTCCACGACTACATCAGGCACAATTCCCTCGCCCTGGATAGAATTGCCAGAGGGTGTGAAATAATAAGCCGTTGTCAGGCTCATGGCACCATCAGTGGAAAGCGGAATAACGGTTTGAACGGACCCTTTACCAAATGATTTGGTCCCTACAACTACGGCACGTTCGTGGTCTTGCAGCGCTCCCGCGACAATTTCTGAGGCTGACGCCGACCCGCCATTAATCAGTACCACCAAAGATTTGCTGTCGATACTGTCCCCGGATTGGGCGTTATAGCGTTGTATATTTTGATCGTTTCGGGTTCTTGTGGATACTATTTCACCGCGATCAAGAAATGAGTTTGAGACGGCAATGGCCTGGTCCAGAAGTCCGCCAGGATTATTTCTTAAGTCAAGAACGATACCTTGCATATTATCGCCAAGCTCTTCCTTAATTTCGTCAAGGGCGTCGCGAAGACCTGTGGTGGTTTTCTCTGTAAAGGATGAAACGCGGATATAACCAATTTCGTCTTCAATATGATGACGAACGGACTTTACCTCAATAATGGCGCGTGTCAGGGTGAGTTCGATAATATCACTTTCACCTTTTCTGACGATGCTTACATCAATGTTAGTACCGACTTTGCCGCGCATTTTTTCGACGGCTTCATTTAAAGTCAGACCATTTATCTGCTCGCCATTTATTCTCGTTATGTAATCACCGGATTTTACCCCGGCACGTTCTGCGGGTGTGTCATCCATTGGAGAGACAACAAGAATAACGCCTTTGTCCATCGTAACTTCAATACCCAATCCACCAAACTCACCACTGGTCTGGACGCGCATATTTTCATATCTTTTTGAATTCAGGTATGTGGAATGAGGATCAAGGGATGTCAGCATACCATTGATGGCCGCTTCAATAAGCTCTTCGTCATCAACATCTTTAACATATTGTGAGCGGATGCGCTCAAATACATCCGCAAACAAATTCAGCTGATTATATGTCTCTGTCTTTGCCGCGAGTGCTGGCACGCTTAAACTGACGCACACAAAGCCAATCGCAAATGCGGTCGTTTTAAATAATTGTTTCATCACTAAATACCTTTCTATCACTTCCCACCACGGTCCATCGCAATGATCCATGGCATGGGATTAATTGGCTTTCCCTTTTGTCTTAATTCTACATAAAGTTTCTGACGAGAATTAGACGGGGTTGTCTCTGAAGACATTTGCCCTACCGGTTCCCCTTTTAATATCCATTGTCCAACAATACCATTAATATTTTCCATACCGGCGAGAAGCGTATGATACCCCTCTCCGTGGTCAATGATCAAGAGCTGACCGTAGGAACGGAATATTCCCGAAAAAACAATACGCCCATCGTGAGGGGCGATCACTGGCGCACCGAGTCGTGTATTAACAATAATACCTTTCGATCTTTGGCCTGTCGGAAGTAGCTGATTATAAATTTGGTTGATGGAACCGCGTGCAGGAAGCGGGATATTTCCTTTGGCTTCCGCGAAGGCCAAATCGCTTCTTGGCATAGGGATGGTTGCGGCCGCGACAGCGCTATTTCCACTTCCAGGCTTATCTCGAAGACTTTCCTGTGCTTTTCTTGCCGCCTCTTCCCGTAGGGCAATTTCAGTTTCAATTTTCTCGATAAGGTCTTGTAAGTCCTTGGCATTCTCGGCAAAGCTCTTCAGCTTGTCTCGTTGCTGCTGTGTTGAATATTCGAGGTCCTTTTGCCTTGCGACACGCTTTTCAAGAAGGTTATCGATGTCATTGTTTGCGATAACCAGTTTTGTAAGTTCGTTTCTTAGCTCAATATTTTCTTGACGCATTTCAGCGCGAATATTATTCAGTTCGGACAAGTCATCCTCTAGAATGTCGGCGCGATTTCTCAGGTCAGGCAAAATGACCTTGAGCAAAGATGTGGTTCTCAGAGTGTTTATCGCACTATCGGGTTTAAATGCGACGACGCTGGTTTTTTGAATACTGAGGCGCTGCATAGCACCCAATGTTGATGCCATTTCGAAATTTTTTTGCTCGAGATTCGCTTCAAGCTCCAATTCACGCACTCGAAGGTCTTCTAGATTTGCTTCTTTATCAAAGATTTCATCTTCAATAGTCTGTATTGCTGCGGCTGACTTTATCAAATCTTGCTGGATTTGTGCGATTTCCGCTCGCACGGTGCGGGCCTGATCTTCAAGGTTAACGGCGCGTTCAGAGGCCTCTTCTATCTGCCTTCGCAGTGTATCAAGTCTTTCGGTATTTTCCTGATTATCTTCTCGTATTTGAGCAATCGACATTGATGCGGGCACACATGTCAAAATCAAGATGGCAGAGAAAAACGCTACGCAAACCAGTATGATTTTATTATGAACTGTGTGTTTTGTGTCTAAAATTTTTAAGCCCCTTCCGCTCACGCCTTGATAAGGCTTTGTCCGGTCATGCTACCTGGTTGATTGAGCCCCATAAGCGATAAAATAGTTGGTGCAACATCGCATAGCGCGCCATTTTCAAGCTTTATTGCATCGTTCGAACGGGCTTGGTCATTGATCAGAATGAACGGAACCAGATTTGTGGTATGGGCAGTATGCGGCCCTCCAGTTTTCGGATCTTTCATTAGCTCGATATTTCCATGGTCGGCTGTCACCAACATTGATCCGCCGACACTCTGTAAAGCGTCTTTGAGCCTACCAAGGCACCCGTCAATAGCTTCAACAGCCTTTATGGCGGCCTCAAGAACGCCAGTGTGACCAACCATGTCCGGGTTTGCGTAGTTTACAACGATAAGATCAAACTTTTCAGCAAGGATCGCCGCGACCAACTTATCGGTCACTTCAGGGGCCGACATTTCCGGTTTAAGATCATAGGTGGCCACATCGGGAGAAGGAATTAATATCCGCTCTTCACCGTCATACAAATCTTCGCTGCCACCGTTAAAGAAGAAAGTTACGTGGGCAAATTTTTCTGTTTCCGCAATACGCAGTTGTTTGAGATTATGGCCCGATACAATTTCGCCTAAAGTGTTTTTCAGCGGTTCCGTAGGAAACAGACAGTCCATATATTTGATCAGTAGATCTGAATATTTACTCATACCGACGGCAGCGCATAAGTTTACTTCCCTGAGCTTAACAAATCCGTCAAAAGCAGGATCGACAAAGGTGGCCATAATTTCGCGGGCGCGGTCCGCGCGGAAGTTGGCCATGACTATAGCATCACCATCTCTCATGCCTGAATAATCGCCAATAATACTGGGCTCGATAAATTCGTCGGTCAGGTCGGCTTGATAGGCGTCATTAATGGCAGCATTTGCCGTTGCAACATTAAGCCCTGTGCCTACCGCGATTGCATTATGGGCTTTTGCCACACGGTCCCAGCGGTTATCCCGGTCCATGGCGAAGTATCTGCCAGTGACGGTGGCTATGCGAACATTTTCCATATTGGCAATATCGGTTTCGAATTTTTGAACAAATTCGAGGGCACTTTTCGGCGGTACATCGCGGCCGTCAGTAAAGGCGTGGATTGAAACAGGGATACTGGCTTTTGCATATTCTCGGGCCAATCCGACCATATGATCCTGATGGCTGTGCACGCCACCGGGAGACAGGAGGCCAAGAATATGGCAGGTGCCACCGGTATCTTTCAGAGCAGCAATTGATTTTTTTAAACACTCAATATCTTTAAGTTGATCATTTGAGATCGCTTCGTCAATGCGTGGGAGTTCTTGTTTGACAACACGGCCGCCGCCGATATTCATATGCCCAACTTCCGAATTTCCCATTTGTCCTTCAGGAAGGCCGACGGCCATACCGGACGTTTGCAAAAGGGCACCGGGAAACTGTGCCGTTATGGCGTCATAGTTGGGCGTGTTCGCCAGTTTTATAGCGTTATTTTCGGTGCTCTCACGCGCACCCCATCCATCAAGAATGCACAGAACAACGGGTTTTGTCGGTTTTAAAGTCATATTTGTCATGTATCCCACTATACAACCAATTAATTTTAAAGGAAAATATAAAGAGTGTTAGTTAACGCAGTATGAATATTTTTAGTCTTTGTGGTAAGGGTGACCGGCGAGGATTGTTGACGCCCGGTAAAGCTGTTCACAGAGCATTGCCCGGACCATCATATGTGGCCAAGTCATATCACCAAAAGAGATCAATGAGTGCGCGCAGTTTTTGACTTTTTCATCGTAACCATCGGCACCGCCGATTAGAAACACCAGATTAGAAACGCCCTGATCCTGCCAATCACGGATTTTATTAGCAAAGTTGGTGCTGCGCATTTGTTTTCCGCGTTCATCAAGCGCAATAATGGCTGCACCTTCGGGGATTGCTTTTAACAAAAGATCTCCTTCGCGTGCCATGCGTTCGCTGCCCTTGAGGGGCCTTTTTTCTTCGACCTCCACAACTTTAACATTCCATGGGCAGCGCGTAAGATAGGTGGTCATCAGATCAGCTTCGGCGCATTTCTTCATGCGGCCGACAGCAATGATATGGATGTTCATTCTTCTTGCGCACCAACCGATGAGGCCAGCATTTTTTCAGGTGTAAAATCAGCAGCCCACATTTTCTCAAGATTGTAAAAACTGCGTACTTCCGGCCTAAAGATGTGGATAATAATGCTTCCGGCGTCAAGCAGTACCCAATCGGCTTTTTCCATGCCTTCGAGCTTGCAGCCATCGGCTGTCGCGTGCTTGAGTTTTCGGTAAAGATGATCGGCTATTGCAGCGACCTGTCTTGTGGAGCGACCAGAAGCAATTACCATCGAATCGGCGATGCTGGTTTTTCCTTTTAGGTCTATGTTGACGATATCTTCTGCTTTATCGTCCTCCAGAGAATCGATAACCAATTGCTGAAGTTCAGTCGCACTGAGCGACTTTGTGGGACTTGAAGCGCCCTTTAACTCTGTTGTGTCTTGCACTTTAAAGTATGTAACCTCTTGTTATTACTTAATATTATTTCTAATTATTGTTGATGACAGTGGATTGTCACTTAGCTCATAAAAAATCCATGCCGGTGGCTTTAAACTATATAGAGTGTTGCCCTGATCTATTGGGATGCGGGCGCTTTCTAATGTCTTCGCTGCAACACTCTCTAAGCTTTCCCTAGAATAACTTGGACGATTAAAAACCGCAAACGGAACCGTATTCGCTATCTTTTTCCAGTCTTTCCACTTGTGGAATTGGATCAAATTATCGGCGCCCATCAGCCAGACGAAATGATCTTTGTTTTTACTTGCTTTTAGCTGTTTCAGAGTGTCAACCGTATAGATTGTATCCAATGTTTTCTCAAGATCACTCACTTTGATCCGTGGATCTGTCGCCAATTTTTGAGCAGAGGCAAACCGATCATCAAAATCCGCCATTTCAGATGTGGATTTGAGAGGATTTCCTGGTGAAACGATCCACCAAATTTGATCGAGTTCGAGCACATCTAGAGCGGCAAGGCTTATCTCGAGATGGCCCTCATGGGCAGGATTAAAAGACCCTCCAAGCAGGCCTATTTTCTCACTATGGCCGTGTTTGTCCATTGCCTCTTACCTGATATTTGTAGCTGGTCAACTGCTCGAGGCCCACTGGGCCGCGCGCGTGCATTTTTCCGGTTGAAATGCCGATTTCCGCGCCCATTCCAAACTCGCCGCCATCTGCATACTGGGTGGAGGCGTTGTGCATGACAATGGCACTATCGACTTCATTTAAGAATTTTTCCGCGGCTTTTTCATCTTCCGTGATAATACTGTCTGTATGGTGTGAGCCATACTTTGCGATATGCGAGATAGCTCCTTCTATGCCGTCAACAACACGTACTGAAATGATCGCATCAAGATATTCAGCACCCCAATCATCCTCCGTCGCTTCACTCGCGTTTTCAAACAGTGCGCAAACAGCCCTGTCGCCGCGAATTTCGCAACCTTTGTCGTGAAGGGCCGACAAAATGGCTGGTAGGTGTGTTTCAGACACTTTTTTATCGATCAACAATGATTCTGCAGAACCGCAAATACCAGTCCGGCGCATCTTGGCATTGACGGTTATCGCTACTGCTTTTTCAAGGTCCGCGTTGCCGTCTACATACACGTGACAGACACCGTCAAGGTGGGCCATCACAGGTACCCGACTTTCATTTTGCACTCGTTCAATAAGGGACTTTCCGCCGCGCGGTATGATGATGTCCACATACTCGCAAAGCCGCAGCAGCTCCCCTACCGCTGATCGGTCCTGGGTTGGGATCAATTGAATGGCATCTTCTGGGAGGCCAGCGCTTTTTAACCCACGTACGAGGCAGGCATGGATTGCCCGACTTGAATGGGCGCTCTCGCTACCGCAGCGTAGAATTGATGCGTTTCCGGCTTTTAAGCACAGCACGCCTGCGTCAGCGGTGACGTTTGGCCGCGATTCATAAATTATGCCAATGACGCCTAGAGGCACCCGCACTTGTGAAATCTGTAGCCTATTTGGACGGGTTTTTGTTTGCAGAATGTCTCCGATGGGATCTTCGAGCTGGACAATGGCTTCAATGCTGAGGGCAATGGCTTCTATGCGCTCGTCGTCGAGCAGCAATCGATCAAGCATGGCACCGGTTAAGCCGCGACCTTTTGCGATATCCATGTCTTTATCATTGGCTGCTTTGATTTCGCTTACAGCGTTCCTTATTTCTTGGGCCGCTGCAGTCAGCGCCGCATTCTTGATGTTAGTTGGCGATAGGGCAAGCTGCTGAGATGCCTGCTTGGCTTTTTTACCAATGTCCTGCATGAGAATTTTTATGTCATTTTCATTATTCATCACGTTACCTGTCTTAACTCATTACCATGTCGCTACGGTGGATCAACTCTTCCCGTCCACCATATCCGAGAATATTTTCAATTTCGCTGCTGCGGACGCCGATGATCTTGCGGGCATCTTCGGACGTGTATGCCACTAATCCGCGGGCGATTTCCCTGTGGTTCTTGTCCGTTACCTTTACCGTGTCGCCTCTTTTAAATTTGCCGTCAACCTTAACTACACCCGCTGGCAACAAACTTTTGCCATTGTTTAAGGCTTTCTTTGCACCGTCATCGACGATAAGCGTACCCACTGGTGCTAGCGCACCTGCGATCCATTTTTTCTTTGATGCCAGCGGCGTTGTCGACGCATTAAACCAGGTGCCGTGACCTTTGGTCAAATAGGTGCCAATCGGATTCTCTAGGATACCGTTTAAGATGACCATATGGCAGCCACCTGTGGTGGCGATATTTGCGGCCGCGATTTTGGTGATCATACCACCACTGCCAAAGCCGGTTGATATTGGCTCACCAGCCATTTTTTCAATGTCTGGAGTAATTTCATTGACCTGATCGATAAATACTGCATCTTTGTTAGCTTTTGGATCAGCGCTATAAAGTCCGTCAATATCAGACAGTAAAAACAGCAGATCAGCTTCGCACATGGTTGCAACCCGTGCGGCGAGACGGTCATTGTCGCCAAAACGCACTTCGTCTGTGGCCACGGTATCATTTTCGTTGATCACTGGCACAACCCCCAGTTTTAGCAGGCGGTTGATGGTGCCACGAGCATTTAGATACTGACCACGGTTCTCCGTGTTACTGTAGGTTAGAAGCACCTGCGCAACCGCAATATCATGACCGGCCAGTTTTTCACGGAACGTGGCGGCGAGCTCGATTTGTCCAATGGCTGCCGCAGCCTGATTTTCAACCAATTTCTTGCTCATTCTGAGACCAAGAATTTGTCGGCCCAGCGCTATTGAGCCGGATGAAACCAAAATAACATCTTTGCCCTGCTTTTTTAACGTGGCGACGTCAGAAGCGATACTGGATAACCAGCCTGAGCGGATTTTGCCAGTATCTTCATCAACCAACAAAGCGGAGCCAATTTTGATGACCACCCTATTCATGGAATTGAATATGTCGCGCTTAATATTCATATCAGATTGGTGACCATGGCTCAGATTTGACTTCTTCTTCATCCCTGGATGTCATATCTTCCTGCTGTTGATGGGTACGCTCCATCTTTCGAACTTTTTCTACATTTTTGAGTAGAGCTCGCAGCATTTCCGTAACACCATCACCAGTAACACCAGAGATCGGCATAATGGGTGAAGATGTAACCTGTGATAGTTCGTCGGTAAGCATTTGTACCAACTCATCATCAAGTGCATCTATCTTGTTGAGAGCTATGATTTCCTGCTTGTCGGCAAGACCTTCACCATATTGTTCAAGCTCATTTCGGACTGTCTGATAGGCGCCGACAATATCTTCACCGGTTCCGTCAATCACATGGAGGATAGTTGCACAGCGTTCTATATGGCCAAGAAAACGGTCGCCAAGGCCAAGTCCTTCATGGGCCCCTTCGATAAGGCCGGGAATATCAGCAATAACAAATTCTTTTTTATCCACATAAACGACACCAAGTTGCGGTTTTAAAGTGGTGAAGGGATAATCGGCAATTTTTGGTTTAGCACGACTGGCAGCGGATAGAAATGTTGACTTGCCGGCATTGGGAAGGCCAACAAGGCCTGTGTCGGCCATTAACTTTAACTGCATCCAGATCCACATTTCTTCTGCGGGTCCGCCCTGTGTCGTTTGACGGGGAGCCTGATTGACGGATGTTTTAAAACTTGCGTTGCCGCGGCCGCCTCTTCCGCCTTCGAGCATCAGTACTGATTGTCCTGCTTCGGTTAGATCCGCAAGCATGACGTCGTTATTTTCATCAAAAATTTGCGTGCCAACGGGGACCGACATAATGATATCACTTCCTTTTGCACCAGTGCGGTTCTGACCCATGCCGTGCATTCCCCGACTTGCTTTGAAATGCTGCTTATAGCGGAAATCGATAAGAGTATTGAGACCTTCGATGGCTTCAATGATGATGTGACCACCTCTGCCGCCGTTTCCACCGTCCGGACCGCCGAATTCAACACTTTTCTCACGGCGAAAGCTCAGGCAACCAACGCCGCCTGCGCCTGATTTAATATATGTTTTGCATTGATCCAGAAACTTCATAATGGGTCCGAGCTTTATTGGTTAAGTGTGTAACTATAACTTATATGGTGTAGTTTAGGCGCAAAAAAAGGAGAGTGACTGATCATTCTCCTTTTTCAAATCTCTTACGGCTTAGAATTTTATTTTAGGCGTCTGTATCAACAGAAACGAAATTACGTTTTAATTTGCCTTTATAAAATTTGATCTTGCCTTCAGTCAGAGCGAAAAGTGTATGATCTTTACCCATACCAACATTGTCTCCCGGGTAAAATTTTGTACCACGTTGACGAACAATAATGTTTCCTGGGACGACAGCTTCACCGCCGTATTTTTTAACACCAAGGCGACGACCTGCTGAATCGCGACCGTTCCGTGAACTACCACCAGCTTTCTTATGTGCCATTGTTATTTCTCCTTAGTTTTAGTTGCGGTTTTCTTAGCGGCAGGTTTTTTCGCTGCCGCTTTCTTTGGTGCTGCCTTTTTTACTGGAGCTTTTTTCGCTGCTGCTTTTTTAGGAGCGGCTTTCTTTTCTTCAGCTTTTGGCGCGTCTTTTTTTGCTGCCTCTTTTTTCGGAGCTGCTTTCTTCGCCGCAGCTTTACCAATTTCGGTAATTCTTAAGACAGTTTGTTCCTGTCTGTGACCAGCTTTACGGCGGTAGTTTTGACGGCGTTTTTTCTTGAAAACGATAATTTTCGCGGCTCTTGCCTGTTCAAGAATTTCTGCGGTTACCACAGTTCCTGATACGGCAGGGGTTCCAACTTTAACACCTTTGTCGTCACCGACCATAAGTACGTTATCCAGAGAAATTTTCGCGCCAGCGTCGCCGTCTAGCTTCTCTACTTTAATTACATCACCGACAGCAACTTTATATTGCTTCGCGCCGGTTTTGATGACTGCAAACATAATCTGTTCCTATTTTATCTTCTGGTCATAGCCGGTAATGAACCGTGTTCATATTTATCGACCGGGTTATGACGAATGTCATCTTTAAATATGAGAATCTTTTCTCACCATTAAAAGTGGGCGAAATATAGCGTTCAAAGCGCTTCTGTCAAGGGTTTTCGTGATAAATTCATTCGCCGGATGCGATTAATTTTAAATGCTTCCTATCAAGAATTTCCACAAACGGATTTTCACCGAGTGAAATGATACCATCTTTGCCAAGAATTGTGAACTGACGGCTAACGGTTTCAATGGTAAGACCCAAGTGATCAGCGATGTCTGAGCGGCTCATGGGAAGGTAAACGTGGTTTTCTTTAATGTCTTTGAGTTGTTTTGATTTCTGCTGCATGGCAATCAAAAAAGAGCATAATTTTTCCTTGGCCGTTTTGCGTCCAAGCAGAAGCATCTGGTCTTGAGTTATTTGAAGTTCAGTTCTCGTTATCTCAAGCATTTTATGACCCAATTTGGGAAATTTAGAAAACATCGCGAATATTTTATTTATCGGCATTTGGCAAAGCTCAACATTTGTGATGGATTCTGCGGAATAGTCGTAACCATTGTCACGGGCCAGACCGAAAAATTCGCCAGGAAAAAGAAAGCCAATAATTTGTCTGCGCCCGTCGGGGAGCGTCTTGGAGATGCGAACACAGCCGTGGTTTATATTGTAAAGATAGTTTGCAGTTTCACCTTCATTGCAGATGACCTGTTTTGCGGGTTTGAGATTTATTTTTGAAATACTGGATACCAAATGAATTTCATTGTCTTCTAATACACTACATATAGAAACTTGACGAGAGATGCAGGTTTTACATGAGTTTACACATAGCTCGCAAGAGCGGTCCTCTTGTGTACTGTTCGGCACGGAACGTATCTCATTCATTGAATTCATACTAAACCCGGAGTAGCCATCTGTATTTTAGTAGAGTTTTTGTTTTGATACTATCTTTACATTAGTTAAATATATATTAACCTCCACTGCAGAATCGATAAACATATATTTGTAAACATATGTAATAATAAGCGGTTGCACAACTTGACTAGGTGTCAAAAGTCATGAATTAGCATGCTAACATATGAAGCTTTATTGAAGCTGAAATATCCAGGGGATTAGTTTGCAGAGCTATATATTTTGGTCACCGGAAAACCAGTTATCAAAAATCCTTCCAACGGTGTGTTGATTAGAAACCATAATTCAGAGACAGTCGGAAGTTCCGGCCCGGCATAGGCACCAGATCTTTCAGAAAAGAGGTATGCTGGCGTCGTTCGGCATTGGTTATATTCAATGCCTGTAGCCTGACATCCAACTCGCGCTCAGTCCCAAAGGGTCGCCATGTTGCGGATAGGTCAACAGTTGTGTACCCATCTGTGGGAAGGATGCTTGCAGCTGTTTTTGTTTTGCTACCCGTTATGCCTAAATCTCCACCAACATCGAACATTTCACTTTGATATTCGATACCAAAATGGGCGCTAGCTGCTGGCATGCGCGGAATAATGCTATCGTCGCTAAACCGGGCGTGAACAAAATCAGCAGTGCCGCTTAGCAGCAGACTGTAATCATGTTGTTCGATCAAAGTGTAGTTTAGCTCTAGCTCAGCGCCGTAAAAATTGGCATCTTTCGCTTGAAACTCAAGCAGGTTAAGTCCGTCTAATTCCAGGCCGGTTTCATGTTCATAGATGAAATCTTTATACCAAGTGTGATAAATATTTACACTGCCGCTAAAGGCCCCCAAATTCCGCTTTATGGTAAGCTCGGCGCTTATAGCCTTTTCAGTGCCAAGGTTCAAATTACCCACCTCGAACGCGTTGGTTGCCAAATGGGGGCCGTTTGAGAATAATTCTTCAGGTGTAGGACTACGCTCTGAACGGCTCAAACTTATGCCGATTAAATCTGATTCGGTGGGATGTATGGCCGCGCCCGCTGAAAAACTTAGGGTGTGAAATGATTTTTTGACGCCGAGATCCGGGCTTTCCGTGTTCTGATGATCATAGCGACCACCGAACTCGAACGTAACTGGTTCGATTTCAATTTCCTCAACAGCAAACACGCCCCACTGAAAAGTATCATTGGGTGGTACAAACGCTTCCTCGCCAATAGC
>CAXBLS010000103.1:0-12671 GCA_963976585.1 uncultured Kordiimonadaceae bacterium | reverse complement strand
CAAAAACACTATTATAATAATCAACATGCCCGAAGTTACCGGAATCGAGACTTCGCAAACAGCACGGTAAATCAGATGAAGACGCGGATGTTTACGGTCTTTTTCGTGAGATAAATACGTGACAATATTTTCAACCACCACCACCGCAGCGTCAACCAGAATACCAATGGCAATCGCCAGACCTCCGAGGCTCATCAGGTTCGCTGACATGCCAAATTGGCCCATCCAGATAAACGTTGCCAGTGCCGCAAGCGGTAAAATCATTGCCACCGTCAATGCCACGCGAATGTCACCAAGAAACACGATAAGAAGAATAAGCACCAGAATAATGGCTTCACCCAATGCAGTAGAGACCGAACCAATGGCCTTATCGATGAGCTTACCGCGATCATAAAAAACATTTATTTTGATATCATCCGGTAAACTTTTTTCAATCTCCGCCAGTTTTTCATTCACACCCAGCACCACATCCTGTGCGTTGGCACCACGAAGACTTAGAACCAAGCCTTCAACCGCTTCGCCATTACCACCAGCTGTCACACCGCCGTAGCGCGTGATTGAGCCAATGCCAACTGTTGCGACGTCGCTAATTCTGATCGGCTCAGTAACGCTTTCACGGACGATGATATTTTCAATGTCCGCTATTGCCGTGATGCTACCACTGGTCCTCACAAGCAGCACTTCTTCGCCCTCATTTAGGCGGCCGGCACCGTCATTTTTATTATTTTCTTCAATAGCTGTTATTAGTTGCGAAATTGTTATATTCTGCGCCATCAGCGCCGAATTATTGGGGGTAATTTGAAAGGTTTTAACAAGTCCGCCCAGCGCATTAACATCTGCGACCCCTGCCACCCCACGAAGGGCCGGTCTGATCACCCAATCGAGCAGTGATCTTTTTTCCATAAGGCTCATGCTGTCGCCGTCGATGGTAAACATGAACATTTCACCAAGCGGTGTTGTCATCGGCGCAATGCCACCGGTAACACCAGGAGGCAAATCTTCCATTATGGCGTTCAAACGCTCTGAAACCTGTTGACGCGCCCAGTAGATATCAGTGCCTTCTTCAAAATCGATAGTAATATCTGTCAATGCATATTTAGAGATTGAGCGCAACATGCTTTGATTGGGAAGACCGAGCATCTCAACTTCAATGATCGCCGTGATGCGCTGTTCTATTTCTTCGGGTGTCATACCTGGCGCTTTGAGAATAATTTTCACCTGAGTGGTTGAAACATCCGGGAAAGCATCAATAGGGGTGTTACCAAAACTGACCCACCCCCCGGCAATAACAAGTGCGGAGAGCAACAATATAATGAGCCGCTGGGTCAGCGAGAATTGTATAAGCTTGTTGAGCATTATTCCTCGCTCCCCAGTCCTTCAAGCATCCCTTTTAAGGTGACTAGGCCTTTAACGGCAATCTGATCGCTGGCATTCAATTCTGCTTTGATGACCAATGATGTTCCTTCATCAGCAATAATATCGACCTGTTCGAGCAGGAATCCGCTCGAATTTTTAACAAACAAACTCGCCTCGTCACCGCTTCTGATCACGGCCCCGGTCGGAATCCGATAAAAACTTCCCTCATCTATTCGCTGCTCAAGTTTTGCTTTGACGAACTGACCCGGAATAAACCTCGTCTGTCCTTCGGCCATCATACCGCGAACTATAATACCTTGATCTTCAGCGTGAACCATTTGACCAATGGTCATAATCCGGCTTTCAACATCAGATCCTTCGATGGAAATATTGTTACCAGTAGCGATAGAGTACCGCAAATGAAACGGCACATGGATTTCAATCCACAGGGGATCAATTTGTCCCACGTGATAGAGCGGGACATCTTCGTCTACATGCTCACCGGTCATCGCCGTCTGCTTGAGGACCACACCATCAAAAGGGGCAGGGACCACCATGGTTTTTTTCATTTTTCGAGAGGATTTCAGCTCTGAAATTTCGCGTGCACTCAAGCCGGAAAATTCAAGTGACTGCTCAGCACGGAAAAGGGATGCCGTAGCGTCTCTGGCAGCTGCTTCGCCGCTCAGATAAGATTTCTCAGAAATAATTCCTTCTTTCAATAGCTCTATATTGCGCTGATGATTTCTGTCCATTTGCGCATGAGCTGATAGGGCGGCGAGGTAATCCTGCTGGGCATCCAAAAATTCGGAACTGGAAATTTCCGCCAGTATCTGACCTTTTTCGATGTGATCCCCTTCAGCAACGTATAGAACATTTACTAAACCAGGGAGCATTGGATTTAACACTCTGATCTGGGCGTTGGGAATAACCACCTGTGCGGGAAAACTATTGCTCCAAACGGAGGACACTTTTTCGACACCGCGCGTTTCAATGGCTAAATTCGCAATTTGGGACGGGCTAATGTTGATCTGCTCATCGGCGGCGCAGATGGCGCTACCCCACAAAAATAAGCCTACCGTTGCTTTCAAGATTATTTTCATGGCAACAATACTCCCTTTACCTGATTATGTCGGGCTATGGCCCGCTTGCATTCAATGATGATTTGTGTGTTTTCAGCAGAGGAGCTGAAAAATTGTTCTTGAATTTTGAGAAGGTCGAACAAGTCCGTCTCCCCCATATCAAAAGCTTTTTGAGCGAGACGCAGATTTTCTTGGGACATTTTAAAATGGGATGCGGACAGTGGAAGCTGGACTTCGCAGACCTCAAGCTCATGCTCCGCTTCATGAAGCGAAAGCTTATATTCTCTATTTACTAACGCCTGTTCCCGTTCCATTTCGGCAAGAGCCAAGGCAGCCTCTGCCCGTTTTGATTTTACATGGGCGCTGGCGCCAAGTGGCACGGAAAGGCCGACACCGACCGAGTCGATATTTTGATCCATAAAGGAGGCTGTTTCTCGTTTAACGCCAATCGACAGCGTCGGTGCTTTACCCCAGCTTTTTCTCCGGATATTATATTCGGCCTCAAGACCATCGACCTTGGCGCGGTAGAGTTCGAGGATCGGCACATTTACCATATCCGCACCGTGATCCACCGCCTCTTCGAAATAAGCGGGCATTTCCGTAAGTCCCGTGATGCTTTCATATTCGCGGCCAGCGTGAATATACTCTGCTTCTGCCTTGATCAGCTCAATCTTGCGGGTCATTATATCTTTTTGGGCAAGGATTGAATTTTGCCGCGGTAGATTTCCTGCTTCAATTTTTTTGGAAATATCGTTACCAAGATCCTCAGAAATTTGTAGATTGTCGCGGGCCCGACCAAGCGCGGCCGTAGCCAATTTTATCTCCCAAAGCATCTCTCGCACCAGACCAGTGACGTTAAGCAGCGCTAAATTTTGATAGGCCCTTGCTTCCCGATCAGACATCCGTGCTTTTTGACGGCTGGCGGACTTTTGACCCGGCATCCATAGCGGTATATCAAGTGAACTTTCCCATTCTCTTAAGCCCTGATTGGAAAATAATCGATCATTTTGAAGCCTAACAGAAATTTCCGGGGTATCAGCAAAAAGGCTCGACGCCTGCCCCGAAAGTGCTTTTGCATATTGTTCTTTTGAACCAACCACCAACTGATCCGGAGAGTTATCAAGGGCGGCGCCCACCACATCCTGCGTGGTCAAGGCCTCGTTTACCCTAATTTCAAACTCAAGCGTCTCACCGCCCTGCGCCGCAACGGCGAGGGGCCAGATCATAAGTATGAAAATTGCCACCCTTTTATGCATTACCACCACTCCACAATTTCTATTGTGTATTTGGTATCATGTGGAACTGAAATGAACCTGAATTAGAACAGCTACAAAATATTTAAAAAAAAATTTGCATTATTCAAATCTATTCTGTGTAAGATACTTCAGGCGACTATTTAGCGACTTAACTGGGTAATTTTTGAGCATGCATACACTTGAGAACCTGACCATAATCTGGATTGGTGTATTGCTTGCGCATTTCATGGCGCGGGCAACCCGGCTGACGCCGGTTCTGTTTTATCTGTTTATGGGTGCCGTTTATGTAAACACAGGTATACTTCCCACTGAACCCGGTGAATTTATCAGGGTTTTTGCCGAAGTCGGCATCATTCTGATCATGTTTGCCCTTGGATTTGAAGAAAGCACCGATAACTTCATCGCTGGTGTCAAAAGAAGCTGGGGCATTGCCTTTTTTGGCGGAATATCACCGTTTTTGACCGCCTATTTGTTGGCTTTGTATTTTTGGGAAGATACCAATATGGCGCTTGTGGTTGGGCTTTCTATGGCCGCCACAGCCGTTTCGCTTACGCTAATCTCTTTAAAAAGCGAAGGGCTCAATAAAACCAAAGCAGCAACTGGTATAATGACGTCGGCCTTGCTCGATGATATTGCATCACTTGCTATGATTGCCGTGATCATACCCATCGCCAGTGGTCAGGCCACCGTAGGACTCGCCAGCATTGGTTTTATCATGGCCAAAGCGGTTGGGTTCTTTGTTGTCGTCACTGTTCTCGCCCTTTGGGTGCTCCCCAGTGAAAGCAAAGGCCCTCTTTATTTCGTTCCAGGTCTTGGACGATTTGGTATCAGTCATATTTTTGCGTTCTCTAGAGGACAGAGGACCTTGGTCATTCTTATCTTTGTCATGCTGGTGGCGATAAGTTCTCATGCGCTCGGTCTTCATCCGGCCGTTGGTGCCTATATGGCCGGACTTATCTTACGTGAAGAATATTTCAAGAACGCCCCAACTGCCATTGCTGGAGTTGAAGAATATGACGACGCTCCGGAAGATTTTAAAGGCATAAAACGGGTGATCGATAATGTCGCTTTCGTCTGGATCGGACCGGTATTTTTTGTCGCTCTCGGTGCAAAAATTATTTTTGACTGGGACCTTCTGGTTTCTGTCATCCCCTATGTTGCCGCGCTCACGATCAGCTTGATCATCATTCAAATTCTTTCAGCTGGTATTGCCGCGCGCTATACTGGCGGCTTTAATTTTGCCGAAAGTGTGATGATCGGCCTTGGAATGCTGGGCCGGGCAGAACTTGCTTTTGTGGTTATGGACATTGCTTATGTTCAGAATGATATTCTTACGGACACGGCCTTTTATACGCTCATGGTCACGGCGTTCTTTATGAACATATCAGTACCTCTTAGCATCCGGCTGTGGAAGCCTTATTTTGTCAAAAGCAGAAATTAAATATTTCCCATAAAGTCTCTTTTGTTAGAATTATTTTCCAAAACCTTGCCGAATCCATGGCAGTGCGCAATCAATATCCTCTTATTTCATAGTATCATGATCTTACAAAATTAGGGATAATATAAGGTTAGGATATTGTGAGATGACAGACGCACAACCGTGGCGACGGGTGCTGTTTATAGCGCTATTCGTTTCTTTCTTTTTTTATTCGGCCAACGTATATACGGCTGGCACTGCATTGCGGAATGGGCCCGTTGCCAGTGAGGACGCGCAGCGTGGACAAATATTGTTTCGCGAAAATAATTGCTGGGCCTGTCATCAGATATATGGCCTTGGTGGTTATATGGGACCAGATCTAACCAATGTGGTGATAAATCCGGATCTCGGAGTTGATTATGCTCGCCTGTTTATTGAAGAAGGTACCGACCGCATGCCCAAATTCGACTTCGATAAGCAGCAGGTCGATGACCTTATCGCCTATCTCGAATATGCCGGGGCCGCTGGCAACTACAACCCGAAAAAAGGAAAGGTAACCTGGTATGGAACGGTCGAATATGAACGCTGATAGTCGCTCAGGAGTTGCCTTTGTCATGCTCGGCCTCATGTCACTGGGCGCATGTGTGTTGATGGGGGTATTGGGTGCTTTTAAATATTTATACCCGGAAGCTTTAAGTGGATTTGAGTTTCATCAACTGCGCCCTATCCATGTGAGTCTCGCGGTCGCATGGATTTTCCTTGGTGCGATTGGCGGCATCTATCATTATTTGCCAAAATTTCGCGGTCTCAGCCTTGCCTGGCCAACAGCCATGCAACTGCATTTCTGGATTTTTGTCGCAACTGGTTTAGCAATTTTAGGCGCGTATCTTATGGGTAATTTTGGCGGCCGCGAATATTGGGCGTATCCACCCACGCTCTCAACACCAATTTTTGCCACATGGATCATGTTTGGCATCAATATTCTTTTCACTATGAAGAAAGAGAAAGGCCCGTGGCCAGTTTATTACTGGATGTGGATGACCGGGATTATTTTCTTCCTGATTACATTTACCGAGGCTCATCTTTACCTGATCCCGTTTTTTAATGAAAATGTCATCCGCGAAACAACCATTCAATGGAAATCATACGGCGCACTGGTTGGATCCTGGAATATGCTGGTTTATGGAACCGCTATGTTTGTTATGGAACGGATCAGTGACAATAAGAAATTGGCCCATTCCAATGAAGCTTTTCTGCTTTATATTTTGAGCTTCATCGCCTTGATGGTCGGCTGGTCACATCATGTTTATGCGGTACCAAGCGCAGCATGGATCAGAATGCTTGGTTATGCCGTAAGCATGGCGGAGCTTGCAATCCTAGCTGATATTATCTGGAAGTGGCGCAAATCGCTTACCCCCGATCAAAAACATACCCACCGCCAGTCGTACCGATTTATATTCGCGGCCGACATCTGGGTGTTCCTCAACCTAATATTGGCGATCTTGATCTCCATTCCCGCCTTCAACCTATTCTCACACGGCACTCACATCACGGTCGCCCATGCCATGGGCACAACCATTGGCATCAATACAATGATCTTGATGGGTTCGGTATTTTTGATTGTGGAAGAATTAAGAGGCCCTGCATTTTCTGGTTGGTCAAAAACTTGCGCAAGTCAGGGCTTTTGGGTCACCAACCTATCACTTGTCGTCTTTCTAGGGGCACTGATGATTGCTGGCTCAATGGAAGCCTTCACCGAGTGGGAAGATTTTTACGAACAATCAGAAGCCGTCGTGCCGTTCTTACTGGCTTTCTCCATTTCAGGTATTGGCTTGCTCGGTGGATTATGGATGGTGGTGGTTTCTGCGCTCAATATGCTAAAGCCAGTGGACCCCAATGAAGAAGTCGCAACAGCAGAATGATTTAACGGGAAAGCGTTACGCCGCTTTACGGCGGCGTAAACCTAGTTTTCTAAATCCAAACATCCCACCAAGTGCAGTGATCATCATCCAGACTGCGGCTGGTAGTGGCGTTGCCAGGGTAAAGGACGATACGTGGCTCACTTTTCCAATGACATTGAAATCCGTACCTGGAAGTAAATTTGTTAACAATCCTTGAAAAAAGTTCAGGTTTAATACAGCGTAGCCAGTTTCTGAATTATTGGTAAAAATAAACGAATATTGCTTGTCCTCACCACCAATGTTTCCGGTCTTAATCAAAAAATGTGAACTTTGCGCGCCCGCAGGTAATGCCATTGCATAGACGTCCGCAGCATCCGTAAGTTCTATAAAACTGTTTCCTGATTTTACCAATTGCGGCACGGTTGTAGAAACACCTGCGCTACCAAAACACGCGACTTCATTTGCATCGGAGGGCGGGAGATCTGGGCAAAGATATAGATAACTATCATCACTGCCAACTGTTGCTCTGTTTAATACAGCTGCTTGTACTTCAACCATTAACAGCTGAACTACAAATATAGATAAAAACACTCTTAAGAAAACCATAATAATTTCACTTCATTTTGCCCAAACATCCCGGAGAACCGAGAAAGTCATTATACATTGATTTGGTAAGCCGTTTCAAATAGTCTCTGCAATATTATTTTTAATTATTTCAATGACTTATACATTAACCATATTTATTAACCATACAAATTCAGCCCCTAAATGGCGAATTCTAAAGCGGTTTAATTAAAATTTTATCTATTTAAAGTCTGTTTCGTTTCACTCGCAAAGATTTAAAACTCGGAAATCACCGTCACGCCGGTGTTTTGAAAATCATTCATGTGAATAAGAGCATCAATCGATTGCTCAAGTGAGATAGTTTGGCCGATCAATTTTTGTGGCTCGAGTTTTCCAGCTGCGATCATATCCAGCATTTCCGGATACCTGAATGCCTGAATGCCGTGACTACCGATAATTTCAAGTTCATTGGCAACGACAATATCCATGGGCAGATTTGGTGTACTTTGATCAGCAACCAACAGCCCCACCTGAATATGTTTGCCGCGTTTTTTTAATGACCTGATCGAATTCGCACATGTCTGCGGATGACCGAGCGCATCCATTGAAATATGTACGCCGCGTTTGGAAATTTCAAAAATAGCCTCCGGCACATCCGAAACACTGTTCGCATTTACTGTAAACTCTGCGCCAATGGAGCGTGCAAAATCCAATTTACCATCATCAATATCGACAGCGATCACCCGTGCGCCATAAGCCCTCGCGATCATAATCGCTGAGAGCCCAACACCGCCGCAGCCATGGACCGCGACCCACTGCCCGTCGGCGACTTTACCTTGATCAACAAGGCCGCGGTACGATGTAACGAAGCGACATCCAAGGCTTGCCGCCGTGATGAAATCAAGACTGTCCGGCAAACGTACCAAATTAATATCGGCGTAATGAATACCCACATACTCTGCGAATGAACCCCAATGGGTGAATCCTGGTTGAAACTGATTATCGCAGACCTGATGATTACCGCTTTCACATTCCGGGCACGCTCCACACCCCCCGACGAAGGGAACCGTTACCCGGTCACCGACTTGCCATTTCTTCACGTCCTTGCCAACGGCTTCAATAATGCCCGCCAGCTCGTGTCCCGGTACATGGGGAAGTTCGATATCCGGATCATGACCAACCCAGCCATGCCAGTCGCTGCGACAAACACCGGTGGCCATCACCTTAACAACAACACCGTGGGCAATTGGGGTTGGGTCGGCAACGCTCTGAATTTTCGGCCGTTGGTTATAAGCTTCGAACAGAACGGCTTTCATTAGTCTTCCTCGCGTGGTTCCAGTGACATTCTCAGGATGAAGTACCCTAAAGCACCTGAAAGTACTGATCCAATAATGATCCCTATGCGTTCATCAAGAATATTATTAATGCCAGTTTGCCCGAACGCCAACGAACCAATGAATAGGCTCATGGTATAGCCAATGCCGCAAAGTGCTGCTGTGCCATATAGTGAACGCATGTTCATACCCTTCGGAAGTTCCGCCAGTTTTAGTTTAATTCCTAGCCAGCAAAGACCAAATACCCCCACTTGCTTGCCCACAAACAGGCCAAGAATTATACCAAGCGGCATCGGGTGTAAAACGTCGTCAACCCCAACACCTGAGAAACTAATGCCTGAATTGCAAAATGCAAAAACAGGAAGGATGACATAAGCCACCACCGCATGAAGATCATGTTCAAGCGTCTTCAGCGGAGAAACACCTGGCTGTCGTTTGCACTGAATGGGAATAAACATCGCCAGTACTACCCCGGCCAGCGTCGCATGTACACCTGATTTAAGCAGCGCGACCCACATGATAATACCAAAAACAATATAAAGACTTTTCTCAAACACACCACGGCGGTTTAAAAAATAAAGCGCACAAATACAAAGTCCAGAGACGATGAGTGCTGTTAGTGATATTTCACTGGTGTAAAAGATTGCTATAATCACAATGGCGCCAATATCGTCAAATATTGCCAAAGATGTTAGAAATATTTTGAGCGTTATCGGCACTCGCGATCCCAGCAAAGTGAGAACGCCAAGTGCAAAAGCAATATCCGTCGCCGCCGGTATCGCCCAGCCATTTACAGTATCCGGATTATTCAAATTGAAAAATAAATACACACCAGCAGGCGCGGCCATGCCACCAATGGCACCTAATCCCGGTAAAATAATATTTCTTTTGTCAGAGAGCTCCCCTTCCAGAAATTCCCTTTTCAGCTCAAGTCCCACCAGCAAAAAGAAAATGGCCATAAGACCGTCATTGACCCAAAGAAGGAGAGGTTTTCCCACATCCAATGCGCCAATTTGCACACGGACCATGGTATCAAGCAACATTGCGTAATATTGATAAAGCGGAGTATTGGCGCAGACAATGGCAAGCAACGCCGCACCAGCCAAAAGAATCCCGCCTGCGGATTCTTTTTCAAGAAATTTGGCTATCGATGACTTATGTGTGGATGTATTCATTTAAACCCTGACTTTCTCGTGTAAATGCCTTCGCGCTAGGAAGGTATTTACACTAAGTGGTATCACAGGTTTTATTTGAATTCCACATCTCTATAAACAGCAGCGGAGAAAATCCAATCCTATGGCGTTTGATAGTTTTTCTAATTCCTCTTAAGCCGGCCATGTGCTGCAACAATCGCAGCGCTGTCCATCATGAAATGTTCATAAAGATCAGGTAAATCACCCGTTTGACCAAAGGCTTCTACGCCAAGCGGGACCACCGGGTTACCATTGATGCTACCAAGCCAAGAAAGATTAAGCGGATGACCATCGCAAACCGTAACAACAACACAGTCACGAGGTAGTCCACTCATCAGCGTTTCAATATGGGAGGTTTTATCTTTTTTCTCAATTGCACTTTTCCTGCGTGAGACCGACCAGTCCCGGTAAAGGATATCAGACGATGTCACCGCAAGAACAGCCATGTCTTTATTCTCCTGTTGCAGATCTTGAACCGCCTTCATCACTTCCGGTGCCATGGCGCCGGCGTATATTATGGCTCTTGAGGTCGTGCTGGTCGGCTTTCGAAGCCAGTATGCACCTTTAACGATATTGTCTTTATCTTCAGGCGTTAGGACACGTGGCAACTGTTCAATCTTGCGGGTCGAAAGACGCAAATAAACTGATGATCCATCCTCCTGCTGCATATAGTCAAAACCCCATTCCATCATAACCGCAAGCTCATCTGCATAAGACGGCTCAACCGACGTAAGGCCCGGCTGCGAAAGACCGATAAGTGGGGTACCAATAGACTGATGAGCACCGCCTTCAGGGCCAAGTGTGATCCCGGACGGTGTCGCCACCAACATAAAGCGCGCACCTTGATAAGCAGCATAATTCAGCGCATCAAGCCCGCGGGCGATGAAGGGATCATAAAGGGTCCCCACGGGAAAAATCCGCTCATTAAAATGATGATAGGTGAGGCCAAGTTGCCCAAGCAATGAAAACAGATTATTTTCCGCAATCCCAAGCTCCATATGCTGACCAGTCGGTCCCTTCTGCCACAGCTGTGAGCTTGGAATATGCTTATCCTTAAAGACATCAGAGACCTGATCGCGGGAATAAAGTTTACGCCGATTTACCCAACCACCAAGATTGGTGGAAGATGTCACGTCCGGACTAGTGGTTACAATCCTGCTCGCGAGGGCGCTGTCACCCTTAGCAAGTTCAAACATAATTTTACCAAAGGCTTCCTGCGTCGATTGATCATCATCTTTGGGAGCACTGAGTGCTGGAATTTCGATTTTCGCGGCATTCTGTTTATTTTTAGCTCTTTTTTGGTAGTCGCAATTGTTGATAAAATGTTGAAGCTTTTCGCTCTTTTTTTCTATACCACCAAATTTATCCCACTCCGCACCGTCCGGAACTCCTTGCATTTTCTTAAATTCTGCCATCTGACCGACACTCATAAGGCCAGCATGATTATCTTTATGGCCAGCAAGGGGAAGCCCCTTTCCTTTTACGGTATAAGCAATGAAGCATTGGGGTTGTTCACTATCTCCAGCAGCACTGAACGCATCAATCAGCGTTTCAAGATCGTGACCACCAAGATTGGTCATCACCTCGGCCAGTGAATTATCATCCTGACTATCCAGAAATTCGCCGATCCCACTGGTGCCAGCAAGATCCAGCTCAAGATGACTTCGCCACTCGGCACCGCCTTGATAAGTAAGGGCCGAATAAAGCTGATTGGGGCAATTATCAATCCAGTTGAGGATCGCCTCACCGGCAGGACCATTTTGCGCTTTGAGTAGTTTTTTTCCGTACTTAAGTGAAGATACTTTCCAACCCAGACTGTCAAAGACACCACTGATCCGTTCAAACAGCGCATCATCAACCACGCCATCAAGGCTTTGGCGATTATAATCAATAACCCACCAAAGATTTCGTGCCTGATGTTTCCAGCCTTCAAGCAGGCTTTCAAAAATATTGCCTTCATCAAATTCAGCGTCGCCAGCAAGGGCAATCATCCGTCCCATTGATTGCTCTTCGCACCAGTTATGATCGACCATATAATCTTGTACCAGAGTATTAAACAACGTTGCCGCAACGCCCATGCCGACGGAACCCGTTGAAAAATCAACGTCCGTTGTATCTTTGGTGATGGACGGATAAGACTGCGCGCCGCCAAACCCACGAAAATTTTGCATTTTTGGTAAGGTTTGCCGGTCCATAAGATACATAATTGCATGCATTATCGGTGAAGCATGTGGTTTTACCGCAACCCGATCATGAGGTTTTAAAATATGAAAGTAAAGTGCGGTCATGATGGTCACAAGAGACGCACTTGACGCCTGATGACCGCCGACCTTAAGTCCATCACGGGAAGGGCGCAGATGATTGGCGTTATGTATCATATAGCTTGCCAGCCACAGAACCTTTTCTTCAAGCACTTTTAAAGTGTCCAAATCTGAAGTGGATATGGACTTCATAGAAGCTTTTTTAGTACCTTGCGCGTTCATGTTTTACCTCGAATACTTAAAATCATTACCCGATGGTAACACAATACACCCTAAGCACCAAGCATTATTGTTACCGATCGGTAACATA